>CBFGXP010000082.1:0-15743 GCA_965652775.1 uncultured bacterium | reverse complement strand
ATGCAGGGTTCCCGGGGTATGAAAATAAAGATCTTACCGGCATTTATTTAACCTCTGCAGGATATGCTGTTTTGTTTCTTGTCATTGGCTTTTTAAACTTTAGAAGAAGAAGAATGAATGGATAATGCCTTATTTTCTTAACGAAAATCCTTGCAATCGGAAACGAATAAGGGCTTACCTTTGCCGCCTTAAAATAAACAGGCAAAATGATTAGTGTTAAAGATCTCAAACTGGCATACGGTAAAAGGGTGTTATTTGAAGAGGTGAATCTCAATTTCACCAAAGGAAATTGTTATGGAGTGATTGGAGCAAATGGCGCCGGTAAGAGCACCTTCTTAAAAATATTAAGTGGCGAAATAGAACCGAATAAAGGAACCGTTGAAATAACTCCAGGCGAAAGATTGGCTGTGCTAAAACAGAACCAGTTTGAATTTGACGAGCAAACAGTTTTGAATACCGTAATGATGGGCCATACCAAACTTTGGTCGGTAATGAAGGACAGGGAAAGTATTTATGCATTGGCCGATTTCACGGAAGAAGATGGAATGAAAGCCGCGGAGCTTGAAGGAGAGTTTGGTGAAATGGGTGGTTATACTGCAGATAGTGATGCCGCAACGTTATTAAGTGAGTTGGGAGTTAATGAAGAATATCATAATTCCCTCATGAAGGATATACCTTCGAATTTAAAAGTGAGGGTATTGCTTGCTCAATCTCTTTTTGGTAATCCTGATATTTTATTACTGGATGAGCCTACAAATGGTTTGGATATTGAAACGATCAGCTGGTTAGAGAACTTTTTGGCTGATTATGAAAATATCGTTCTTATTGTGAGTCACGACCGTCACTTTTTGGATGCCGTATGTACGCATGTGGCAGATGTTGACCGTCAGAAAATAAAAATTTTTACCGGTAACTATACCTTCTGGTATGAATCTTCACAGTTGATGGCCAGGCAGATCAACGATAAGAACAAAAAGGTAGAAGAGAAGCGCCAGGCTTTGATTGATTTCATTGCACGGTTTTCTGCAAACGCTTCAAAAAGTAAACAGGCTACTTCAAGAAAAAAGGCATTGGAAAAATTGACGATCGAAGAAATTGAGCCGAGCTATAGAAAATATCCCGGGATCATTTTTCAGCAATTGCGTGAAGTAGGTAACCAGATATTACAGGTAGAGAAATTATCCAAGTCTGTTGATGACCGTGTACTTTTTAAGAACGTAACATTTACGGTAAACAAAGGCGACAAGATCGCCTTGCTGAGCCGTGACCCGCTTGCAATAACCAGCTTCTTCAATATCATTACAGGAGAAATAATGGCGGATAGTGGTTCTTATTCATGGGGATCCACCGTTACGCATGCTTACCTGCCGCAGGAAAACAGTCAATACTTTGAAAAAGAAATGAACCTGATGGATTGGCTGCGCCAGTACGTGCCCGATCATGTGAAGGATGTGGATGAACCTTTTCTTCGTGGTTTTTTGGGCAAAATGCTTTTTAGCGGTGATGATGTGTTGAAAAAAACAAATGTATTAAGCGGGGGTGAAAAAGTTCGCTGTATGATCAGCCGCATGATGTTACAAAATCCCAACGTGATCTTATTGGATCAACCGACAAACCATCTTGACCTGGAAAGTATTCAAAGCTTTAACGAACAATGTACAGATTTTAAAGGGATCGTATTACTTACCAGTCATGACCATACATTTATGCAGACAGTTGCCAATCGGATTATAGAACTTACTCCAAATGGTACGATCGACCGGTTGATGGAGTTTGATGAATACCTGGTTGATGAAAGAGTGAAGACGATGAGAGAGGAGATGTATCGTTAAGATCATAGCTCTTTGATCTTAAAACTTGTCCGTCTCACTATTGGCAAAGAGAGTGCTGACAAAAAAGAAAAACTTTTTATATCTACAATTTGATGGAAGATAAAATCATGTCCAGGAAACAGCCGGATATTTTTGCGACATATCTTTTCTTATCTTTCAACCATGGCAAAATTTTCGGTAAAAAAGAATATTTCGAAAGCAAAAACAATTTCTACAGATATTTATACATCTGCCGAGGCCTATGAAATTTTCAAGGAAAAAATATTTGCTTCATCGTGGCAGTTTATCGGTGATACTGACCTGGTAAAAGAAAAAGGCAGTTGTCATCCCTTTACTTTGCTTAATGACTATTTGAATGAACCACTATTGTTAACAAAAGATGAGCAGGGAAAAATCCATTGTCTTTCTAATGTTTGCACTCATCGGGGAAATTTATTGATCTATGAGCCGTGCAAGGCTTCAAACCTTCGATGTAAATATCATGGCCGCCTGTTCCATCTTGATGGTAAGTTTAAATCAATGCCGGAATTCAAAGAAGTAGAAAACTTCCCGACTGAAGACGATGATCTTCATGAGTTGCCGTTATTTCAGTGGGGTAAGCTATTATTTACTACATTAAATAAAAAATACAAGCCCGAAGTTTTCTTTAAAGACATGATGAAGAGAGTATCGTTTCTTCCACTTAATGAGTTCAACTTCCGACCTGACCTTTCAAAGGAATATTTTATTAATGCCAATTGGGCCCTGTATTGTGAGAATTATCTCGAAGGTTTTCATATACCATTTGTTCATTCAGGATTGAATGCTGCAATTGATTTTAGTGATTACACCACGGAATTATTTTTTCCCTTCTCCAGCGTACAGATTGGGATCAGCAAAACAGGAGATAGTTGTTTCGACTTACCTGGAACCTCTCCTGAACATGGAAAAAAAGTTGCGGCTTACTATTTCTGGGTATTTCCAAATACGATGTTTAATTTTTATCCATGGGGCCTATCTGTTAATCTTGTTCAACCACTGGCGATAAACAAAACAAAAGTCTCTTTTCTTACTTATATATGGAAAGAAGAACTTAGAGACGCCGGTGCAGGCGGTGATCTTGATAAAGTGGAACGGGAAGACGAAGAAATTGTGCAACAGGTTCAGAAAGGCATTCATTCAAGATTTTATAAACAGGGTCGGTATTCCGTGACAAGAGAGAAAGGAACGCATCACTTCCACCAATTACTGGCTGAGTTTATTGGTAAAAAATAATTATGCCGCAACACCAGGATTTTCAGCGAACCATTGGATTGTCCACTGCTATTTCTCTTGTGATCGCCACTATTATCGGGTCGGGGATTTTTATGCGTCCGGCTGAAATGGCGGCATTACTTGGCTCTCCTTCTTTAATTTTTGCGGCATGGATCATAGCAGGTCTTTTTACTATGGTGTCAGCAATGGTATTGGCCGAGGTAGCCGCAATGCTTCCCGAAACCGGGGGTACATATGCATTTATGCGACACATGTATGGAGATTTCTGGTCGTATCTCTATGGCTGGGCGGCATTTGCTGTTATTAATTGTGCCGGTTCTGCCGGCATTGCCTTTATCACCGCCCAATATTTGGAATATTTTTTTGAGCTCCCAAGATTTTCACCGGCAATTGAAAAGTCTGTCGTATTTCATATACCTATGGTCGGCGATATTTTTCCATTGGATGATTTCGGCGTAAAGAGCCTGACTGTTATTATCCTTTGCATACTTACATGGATCAGTTACCGTAGTACGAAAACAAGCGGCGTTTTAATGAACATCTTTTCTTACGCGAAAGTTGCTGCTATAATTTTGTTGGTTGCAGGCCTTTTTGTTTCAGGCAAAGGTTCTTTTTCAAACTTTTTTGAATCGTCCGAATTGATAAAGCCTGCCGGGTTTGCATTGGTTACAGCCATGGTCGCAGCCTGCAACGGTGCTTTACAGGCATTCGATGGATGCAACAACATGCTCTATTTAACTGGTGAAATAAAAAACCCTGGCAGGAATATCCCGAAAAGCTTATTTATTGGTTTATCTGTTTGTATGGTCATTTATCTTGTTGTTAATGCTGCGATGATCTATGTTTTGCCGGTAGAAAAAATGGCTGGTTCATCGTTGGTGGCTTCTGATGCTGCCGATATTGCTTTTGGTATTTTCGGCGGTGGCGTGATCGCATTTCTTATTAGTTTTTCGGTGATGGGTACAACTTTTTCAAACGTATTTACGCCACCCCGAATGACTTTTGCGATGGCACGTGACAACAGGTTTTTTAAAATAGCAGGCAAAATTCATCCTAAATTCCAGACACCGGGCAATGCGTTGTTGGTTCATCTGGGACTGATGATCGTTATGGTTCTAAGTGGTTCGTTTTTTATTCTGGCCGATATGTACATCTTCATTGTATGGACGTTTAACCTGATGCTGATGATTGGCCTATTTATCCTTCGCAAAAAGATGCCTGACAAAGAAAGACCTTATCGCGTCTGGGGTTACCCATGGGTGCCGATCATTGTGATCCTTTTTAATGCTTTCTATCTGATCATTACTTTAGTTGACGACATCCAAAATTATATTGCTGGTAAAACAAGGTTGATGAATTCTGTATTCGGAATTGTAGTAACTGCAGTTGGCATACCTCTTTATTATTATTTCCGCCGGAAGTATAAAAGCAAACCAGATATTGATGTCTCAAAACAGTTATAGTATTTCCCCGTTTCTGGAAAAATAGTATATAAGTTATAGTGTCTTTCATACATCTTTTATTTAAATTAGTCTTGCGAACCTCTAATCCGGTCCTATTAATCCCGTTAATCCTGCCGGGGAAATACCGTATCCGCTACGGCAGGTATAATTCGCCACCAGCGAACATTCGGGCTGAACCAGAATCATCTACCAGAACAAATTAAAACCCCGGCCTGGCGCCGGGGTTAATTTTTTACCGATAAAGATGCATGCACCTATTTTTGCCTCAAATTTCTTTATGCGTTACATGAAATGGATCGGCTTGCTTGCTGTAGTACTGTTGGTCGTTTCCTGTTTTTTCCCATGGGTTATTATTCCTTCAAAAAATATCGTTGTCAGCGGCGTTGATTCAACCGGTACTAATTTTGGCAAACCCGGTTATGCTCATTTTATTCTGGGTTTTTTCTTTGTCCTTTTTCATCTGGTGCCAAAGCTTTGGGCCAAAAGAATTAACCTGCTGATAGTAGCACTAAATCTTGCATGGGCAATAAGAAATTATTTAATTATCTCTATGTGCAGGGAAGGAGAGTGTCCGGAAAAACAAGTTGGATTATGGCTTGTGTTAGCTGCTTCAGCTCTTATGCTGATCGCAGCACTTTTTCCGGATATACAATTGAAACAAGAGAAGAAGGTTTAGAATTATTTTTCAAATGAATTGACGCCAATTGCAAAGCAGGCTGCAGCTGCCCAGTTTGATCAGGACTGCAGAACTAATCAAGAACAGAAAGGCTCTTTCTGATTATCTCTGCACATTCTAATATTTGTTCTTTATTGATAATGAGTGGAGGTGCAAAACGAATTTTGTCTCCGTGTGTGGGTTTTGCCAGCAAGCCGTTATCTTTTAATGCCAGGCAAAGTTCCCATGCAGCATCTTTATCGCGATGATCAATCACAATTGCATTTAGCAACCCTTTGCCTCTTACCATTGCAATATGCAATGAACCGATTTTTTCTAATTCCGCTCGCAATAATTTTCCCATGACTGTTGCATTCTCTGCCATGTTTTCATCCCTTAATACTTGCAAAGAAGTAATGGCGACTTTGCAGGCAAGTGGATTTCCCCCATAAGTACTTCCGTGTTCGCCGGGTTTTATGGTCATCATAATTTCATCTTTCGCAAGCACTGCACTTACCGGCATCATGCCGCCGCTAAGTGCTTTGCCAAGAATTAATATATCCGGCCGAACATTTTCATGATCACAAGCAAGCATTCTGCCAGTTCTTGCCAATCCAGTTTGGATTTCATCGGCAATAAAAAGTACATTGGTGTTTTCACATAACTTTTTTGCTGTTGATATGTATCCATCATCAGGGACCACGACGCCAGCCTCACCTTGTATTGGCTCAACAAGAAATCCTGCCACATCATTATCCTTTAATGCATCATCCAAAGCATCCAGATTATTGTAAGGAATAGAAACAAAACCAGGCATAAATGGTCCAAAATTTTTTCTTGCCTGAGGATCATTACTAAAAGAGATCACAGTCGAAGTACGACCATGAAAGTTTCCTTCGCAAACAATGATCTTTGCATTGCCTTCTTTTATTCCTTTTACTTCATAGGCCCATTTGCGGCAAAGTTTGATTGCCGTTTCCACTGCTTCAACCCCGGTATTCATCGGCAAAACCTTATCGTACCCGAAAAAACCTGTAACGTATTTTTCATATTCTCCGAGAAGGTTGTTGTAAAATGCACGGCTGGTTAGTGTCAATTTTTGCGATTGCTCAATAAATGATTGAACGATCTTTGGATGGCAGTGGCCCTGGTTTACTGCCGAATAGCCGCTCAGAAAATCATAATAACGTTTACCGTCAACGTCATAAACAAAAACACCTTCACCTCTCTCAAGCACTACAGGAATTGGATGATAATTATGTGCACCATACCTGTCTTCAAGATCAAAATAGTGTTGGGTTAATTGGGATGTATTTATAACAGGATTCATAAAAAGTAAAAATTAAAATTCAAGATTGTAAAAAGGGAGTGCTTCGTTTAAAGAAGCAAGCAATGAAGACTGTTATCCTCGATGATTGAGTAAGTCGAGGTTTTGTCGTAGGAAAAATGATATGAACGATTTCTGCTGGATAGTCCGAAATTTGATGCAAGATACAAATTTTCGCTGAGGCAATTATTTATCATAAAACTTATCTATGGCATATACAATTCCCACCGGAACAAGAATAGGGCATGTGCATTTGAAAGTTGCTGACCTTGAAAGGTCTTTAAAATTTTACAGGGATCTGCTTGGTTTTGAAGTACAACAATATTATGGGGATAGTGCTGTTTTTGTTTCTGCAGGAGGCTATCACCATCATATCGGGCTCAATACCTGGCACAGCAAAAATGCAGGCCCGTCGCCTGTAAATACGGTTGGTCTTTATCACACTGCAATTTTATTTCCAACAAGAAAAGACCTTGCTATAGCATTGAAAAGACTGTTAGAGGCAAATTATCCGTTGACGGGTGCCTCGGATCATGGTGTTTCAGAAGCCATTTATATGAACGATCCCGATCGGAACGGCGTCGAGCTCTATTGGGATAAACCAAAAGAACAATGGCCAAAGGATGAGAAAGGCAATTTGCAAATGGGAACCGAAGGACTTGATTTGAATGATTTGTTGAAATTAGCTCTTTAATTCTTTTACGAGGTAATTACCCGGAAAGGCGAGCGAATAGGTCTTGTTCTTTTCAAAAATTCCATATACCGCTGAACCACTGCCACTCATAGACGAATATATAGCGCCGGATCTGTATAATTTGTCTATTATATTTTTTATTTCGGGGTATTGTGCAAGAATTGAATCTTCAAAGTCATTTTTCAATTCATCTTTCCATGACTCTATTGGCTGTTGAATAATTTTTTTTATTGATTTGTTTGGAACAGCAGGTTTTACATTTGAGAAGGCTGAAGATGTGCTGATATGAATACCCGGATGAACAAGAATTATTTTGAAAGGAGAAAGATCAATATTTATTTGCTCAAGTATTTCGCCACGTCCTTTTGCAAAACAAGGCCTGTTTACAATAAAGAATGGGCAATCGCTCCCGAGCTGCAGTGCATATTCCAGTAATTGTTTTTCTGAAAGTGATAAAGCAAACTTCTTATTCAGCAATTTTAGCGTAAATGCCCCATCTGCGCTGCCCCCTCCAAGACCTGCACCCGTAGGAATTGTTTTATGCAAATGGATTTGCGCGGGTGGTAACTGGGGAAATGATTTTTTTAGCAATTGATATGCTTTACCGCAAAGATTATTCTGAATATCCCCTTCGATGGCCAGGCCACTGGATGAAAATTGAAAAGCCTCTTTTTCTATAATTTCAACAATATCTTTTATTTGCAATGGATAAAAAATTGTTTCAAGATCATGATAGCTGTCGTCGCGTTTGCCAATGATATTCAGACCGAGATTGATTTTGCAATTGGGAAAAGTGACCATGATTGAATTAAAAATCAATAATTATTAATTAATAATAATTAACTGAGCAGAGAGTAAGTTTTATAAGATTATTTCTTTTTCCTGTTATTTATCTCATCCCTGATAGCAATGGCGCGGATATAATCTTCACTTTCAAGAACGTCGTTTAACAGTGTATTTAATTCTTCAAGTGACATTGTTTTCAGGTCTTCATTACTTCCACCTGTTTCTTCTACCGCTACTTCCTTTGGTTCTTTTGATTTCTTCTTTTTGCCAGTAGTTTCTTCCATCAATATTCCGGCACTGTCAAGAATGTTCTCATACGTGTAAATAGGGCAGCCGAAACGAACAGCTAATGCCAAAGCATCTGAAGTACGCGAATCAATTTCTACGGTATCATTTTCTGAAGAGCAAACCAATTTAGAATAAAATATACCCTCCTGGAGGTCACAAATAATGATCTCGTGCAGATCAATCGTAAATGCTGTCATGAAATTTTTCATCAGGTCGTGAGTCAGGGGGCGGCTGGGCTGCATTTTCTCTAACGCTACAGCAATGGCCTGGGCTTCAAATCCGCCAATAACAATAGGAAGACGGCGAAGACCATTTACCTCGCCTAATACAACGGCATAAGAATGTGTCTGTGTAATGCTGTGCGAAAGGGCCACTATTTCCAATTCTATCTTCTTCATAATTATCCCACGAAACTAAGGGATTTTACTTAATTGACTAAGCAGCTTACCTGATTTTAAAGCTAACATTGATCAATGAAAAACAAAAAGTTGGCTTGAACGAGCCAACCTTTTTAAGAATGTTATTTTGTTTTTATCCCCTGATCTTCTTTATTGCCTCAGTCATCTTTGGTACAACTTCAAAAGCATCACCAACAATTCCATAATCAGCGGCTTTAAAGAAGGGAGCTTCAGGATCTTTATTTATTACAACAATTACTTTACTTCTGTTTACTCCGGCAAGATGTTGTATAGCGCCGGAAATGCCAATAGCAATATAAAGAGTAGGCGCAATGGCTGTTCCTGTTTGTCCTACGTGTTCATTATGCGGACGCCAATGCGCATCTGCCACCGGGCGGCTGCATGCTGTAGCCGCATGTAATGCTTTGGCAAGTTCCTCAACGATCCCCCAGTTTTCAGGACCTTTCAACCCACGACCGGCACTTACTACTACTTCCGCCTCCGTTAGCGGAACCTCACCACTTACTTTATTTACAGCTGTCACTTTTACTTTAGGTGTGTCCACAGCTACATCAGCTGTAACAACCTCGGCTGTTCCTTCACCAGCTATCGTCTGGTATGCATTCGGATTAAGAGCAATGATCTTCACATCTGTATTCAATGCAATGTTCGCAAATGCTTTTCCGGAGAAAACATTTTTCTTAACGATAAATCCCTTGCTCGTATCGGGCAATGCCACTGCACCAGAAACAAGCCCGGCTTTCATTTTTGCAGACAGACGGGGGGCGATTGCTTTACCATCTACGTTGTTTGAAAACACAATTACTTTAGCGCCGGTTTTACCGGCTACATCTGCAATAGCTTTTGTATAAGCTTGTGCATCTAAATGATCAAGCGATGAATTATTTACATGATGAATTTTCTTAACACCATATTTACCAAGCGAAGCAAGATCATCTTTAGCAGTACCGAGAACAACACCTTCTGCAGTTGTGCCAAGTTGTTCTGCTACTTTAGCACCGTACGTCATTGCTTCAAAAGAAGCTTTCTTCACATGACCCTCAGCAATATCTATAAAAATTAAAACTGACATGGTTGAATTTTAGATTTCAGATTTTAGATTTCGGGGTTAGATCACCTTTGCTTCTTCCTTTAGTAACCTTACCAGTTCTTCAACATTATCCGGTGAAATAAGTTTTACTCCCGCTTTGGCAGGTGGTAATTCAAAACTTGCAATTCCTGTCAAGGCATCAACTGCAGCGGGCTCAACAACCTTTAGCGGCTTTGTCCTTGCAGCCATTATCCCCCGCATATTTGGAATGCGTTGTTCGGCCACACCTTTTTGACAGCTGACAACCACCGGAAGATTTACTTCACAAACTTCTTCACCACCTTCTATTTCCCGGGTTACAGTTGCTTTGCTACCACCTAATTCAAATTTTGTTGCAAGCGACACATAAGGCCTATCCAATAATTCTGCTACCATACCGCCGATCGATGAACCATTATAATCAATGGTCTCCTTACCGGTAAAGATCAGGTCATATCCGCCTTGTTTGGCTATTTCGGCAATTTGCGATGCGATATAAAAACTATCATGACTTTCAGCATTCACACGAATGGCTTCATCACCTCCCAATGCTAACGCTTTGCGAATGATCGGGTCAGCATCAGCGCCGCCTACAGTTACGAGATGAATGATCGCAGAAGCATCAGCTTCTTTTAATTCAATAGCACGAACAAGAGAATACCATTCGTCATATGGATTGATGATCCATTGCACGCCATTGGTATCGAATTTCGTGTTGTTATCAGTGAAGGCTATTTTTGCCGTGGTATCAGGTGTTTTGCTGATACAAACAAGGATCTTCATTGTAAAAATTTAGAATACAAAATTGGTTGTTTATGCAACCAAAGCAAAGATAAGGTGGTACAATTAATAATTATCAATTATTAATTAATAATTTATTCAGATGGAACGTATAGATAAATTAACGGAGATGCTCAGGGAAAATCCAACCGATAGCTTTTTGAAACATGCGTTGGCGCTGGAATTTATAAAGCTTGGAAAGGATGATGATGCCCGGAGATTGTTTGAAAGTTTATTGAACCTTGAGCCAGGATATATCGGCAGCTATTATCACCTGGCAAAACTGCTTGAGAGGATCGGCGAGACTGATAAAGCAATTAAAGTATATGAAAAAGGAATGGAAGAGGCAAAGAGAGCTGGAGATAATCATTCATTGAGTGAGTTGAGAAGTGCTTTTGAGGAGTTAGACCCCTTGTTCCCCTAAAGGGGAAACTTAGATCTGAAAAGTTTAAAGGAATAGTAAATAATAAAACCAAAGATTATTTTTTGTGCCGGCATGTTACTATCATCGTTCCATGCAAAGCTTACACAGAGCGACACGAAGAACATTCTTCTACTTTCAAAACATTATTGAGCAAAATTGAATCTGCTTCAACAATACAAGGAGTTCATAAAAAACGAAAATCTTTTCTCGCAAAAGGATAAGCTAATACTTGCCGTCAGCGGCGGCGTAGATTCTGTTGTCCTTTGTGAATTATCCAGACAAGCTGGCTTTGATTTTATAATTGCACATTGCAATTTTCAATTAAGAGGAGAAGAAAGTGAAAGAGATGAAAAATTTGTAAAATGTTTAGGAGAGAAATATGATGTTGAGGTTAGGATTAAGAGATTTGAGACAGAAAAATTTGCTGAAGAAAATAAGCTATCGATCCAGGAAGCTGCAAGGAACTTAAGGTATGAATGGTTTGCTGAATTAGTCGGGAGTGGAGAGTCGGGAGTCGGGAGTCAAAACTCTGAACTCCGAACTTTCCTCATTACTGCCCATCACGCAAATGATAATGCTGAAACAATATTGATGAATTTCTGCAGGGGTACAGGGTTGCATGGACTCACCGGCATTCCTGTTACTTATGGAAATATTAAAAGGCCCTTGTTAGGTTTTACAAAGGATGAATTGTTCCAATTTGCAAAAGCACATAAACTTGATTTTGTGGAAGACACTTCCAACCTTTCGTCAAAATATACCCGTAATCTTTTTCGTAACGAGATCATTCCAGCCATCAGTAAAGTGTATCCGCAGGTAAGCGAAAATCTAAATGATAATATTGCCCGGTTTAAAGAAATCGAAAAACTATATAAAGTTGCAGTCGCAAATATTAAAAAGAAATTGGTCAACGAAAAAGGCAGCGAATGGCATATTCCTGTTAAACAATTAATGGGTTATAATAATAAAGCATTGATCTACGAGATCATTTCTGATTTTGGTTTTTCAGAAAAACAGATCGACGAAGTCATTAAACTTTCCGAAAGCGACACGGGGAAATTTATTGATTCACCAACATCTGACTACCGAATTATCAGGCATCGGCATTGGTTTATCATCAGCCCGGCAGCAACAGCATCATCAGGAATTGTTATTATCGAAGAAAAAGAAAAACTTGTAAATTTTCAAGAAGGTAAGATTGAAATTGAAATCTTGCAAACCTCAAATCCCGATAAATCCGGACAGGCTCTCAAACTTCAAACTTCAAACAATATTGCTTTGCTTGATGCAAAAGAGATCAGCTATCCTCTTATTTTGCGGAAGTGGAAAACGGGAGATTACTTTTATCCATTAGGCATGAAGAAAAAGAAAAAACTTTCCCGTTTTTTTATTGATCAAAAATTATCTAAAACTGAAAAAGAAAAAGCATGGGTGATCGAAATGAATAAAAAAATCATTTGGGTCGTAGGCCAAAGAATTGATGATAGATTTAAAGTAACTGAAAAAACAAGATCAGTATTAAAACTAGTTCATCGTCCGCCCGGGGTTTGAATGATGTCACCGACACTCATATTTTTTATTTGATCAACAAAGTTTTGCAGTATAGGAAAATCGGAAAAAGCCTGGAAGGCAACAATACAAAAACCGATTCCAAATAATGCCCCGAAAATATGTGCTGAATGATTAATGTTTCCTCCGCCTTTTTTATCTAACCAGCCTGAAATAAAAAGATAAAGGACGCCAAAAAGAAATCCGGCTATATAAACCGGGATAAAGAAAAGTCCAATGCCCACAAGCGGGTGAAAAAGTATACCCGCGAATATCACAGCCGAAACAGCACCTGAAGCACCAAGACTTCGATAATGATAATTGTCTTTATTATTAATATAAGTTGGGATCACGGAGGCAGCTAAGGCAAGCACATACATGGCGAGGTAAACCAATTTTCCCGTTGGCCCGAAGACGCCAACAAATTGACTTTCCACAAATTCTCCAAACATGTACAACGCGATCATATTAAATATAAGATGACCCCAATCCGCATGAATAAGCCCGCAACTGAAAAAGCGATACCATTGCCCGCGGCGAACAGCCGGTGGGTAAAAAATAAATTGTTCTAATAAATTCTGATTGCTGAATGCCATGAATGAAACAATGCTGGTAGCGGCGATGATGATGACTGTTATTGAAAGTTCCATGCGGTAAATCTATATTATTTATGATGATATTTTTCGTTTCTTAAAATAGTGCAAGCCCGGTACACTTGCTCTGCCAGTACCAACCTTACCAGTTGATGGGGAAAAGTAAGCTGTGAAAGGCTCCATTTATAATTAGCTCTTTTTAAAACTGCTTCATCCAACCCGAACGCTCCGCCAACCAGGAATACGAGGTTCTTTAAACTTTCATTACTTCGTTTCATAATGAAATCCGCAAGTGACTCTGAAGTCAGCTGCTTACCATTTTCATCCAATGCGACAAGATAATCGTCTTTATTAAGCCAGTCCAAAACAATTTCACCCTCCTTTTTTTTCAGATCCATCTCGCTCATCATACCTGCATTCTTAGGCAAGGGAATGATGGTCCATTCCACAGGGTAATACTTGGAGATGCGTTTTGTAAAATCTTCCACACCCTCTTTTATATAAGGCTCATTATTTTTTCCAATGCTCCAGAAATGTATTTTCATGAGGCCATCATTTTCAAAAAGAATGTAGTGGTTAAAGATAGCAACTGATTCTGTAAATAAAAGGCTTCTCTAAATTGAGAAGCCCTTATTCGTTCTAACAATTCACTTTTATCTAAAATGCTTTTTTCACTTCTTCTTTTATCTGCACCTCTGTAACTGGGCCGTATTTTTCAGCAATCTTTTTTATATCAGCTGATTTACCCACCATCACAAACTGTAATTTATCTCTTGGAAAATACTTTGTAATGATCTGTTTTGCTTTATCCAGCGTAAGTCCATCAACATTTTTTTCAAAATTATTAATAAAAGACTCGTCAAAATTATACCAGAACATTTGCGTCATCAGCCCGGCTAATTGACCCGCGGTTTCATATCGCGGGGGAAACTGGCCCTTCACATAATTTTTTGCGGAGGTCAACGAAGTTTCGTTGATGCCGGTTGAATGTAATTTATTCAATACTTCAATTGCTTTATCGATCGCAGCCTCTGTTGTTTTTCCTGCAGTAAAAGTAGAGATCGCGAATGTTCCCCCATTTTTTAACGCATTGAAACGGCTATTGGCGCCGTAGGTTAAGCCGGTATTTACCCGCAATTCATCATTGAGCATAGAAGTAAAGCGGCCACCAAATAAAGTATTGATAACCTCTATGGAAACATAGTCTGGATTGTTCCTGCTTATGCCAGGTGCACCAATATAAAAAGTCGTTTCTTTTGCATCATCTTTATTTATCAGCAACACCTGTTGTTTTGCAGGCGCCGCTATGGGATTGGATGCCAGGTTGACCTGGGTCTTTGTTCCTTTCTTCCAATCAGAAAATAAATTGGTGATCAATGTTTTCATTTCTGCCGACTTGAAATCTCCCGCAACAGCAATGGCTGAACCTTCCGGTAAATAGTTTTCTGCGTAAAATTTCTTTACATCACTAACGGTAAGTGGGTTTACGGTTGAAATTTTTCCCTGCACAATATTTCCATAAACATGATCGCCATAAATAAATTTATCGAAGTAAGATGCGATAACCGCACGGGGACTTTCTTTTTGCTGTTCAAGGCCAACCAGCAATCTCTTCTTTTCTTTTTCAAATTCTGAAGCATCAAATGTCGGTTCCAGCATTATTTCTTTTAATAGATTTAGGATCTTGTCCTTATCCTTTGATGCCATTCTTGCTGAAAGACCTGCTGATTCTTTCGAAGCGGATGTATTGATGCTTGCGCCATGAAAATCCAGTTCTTCGTCTAATTTTGTTTTGGTAAAATTTTTTGTGCCATGTTTTAACGCCGTTGCCGTCAATGATGCAAGTCCTGCTTTTTCTCCATCATATATTGCCCCGGCAGGAAGGATAACCGAAACATTAATTACAGGTACTTCATGCTGTTCCATTAAGTAAACGGTAAGGCCGTTTTTTAATTTGAATTTTTCATATGGGGGTAGTTTATATGATTGTGCGCTCAGGTGGACGTTTAACCCAGTCAACAGTATGATAAAGGATAAAACCTGGTTTGTTCGTTTCATAAATATTTCTTTTTGATAATGAGTATTATTCTTCCGTATTTGATTTTAACACACCAACCGTACGGTTTTTCTTTGTAAAATATTTTGCGGCCACTTTCTTAACATCTTCGGCCGTTACTTTATTAAAAGCTGCTGGCGCATCAAACATTTTTTTATAGTCACCAAAGAATACCTCGTAGGTCCCAATGTTATTTGATTTACCATTAATGGTTTCTATTTGTCCATAAAACTCCATCAGCTTCTGGTTTTTAATTTTTTGTAATTCATTTTCTGTTACTCCCTCTTTTTTTATTTTTTCAAGTTCTTCATAGATCGCTTTTTCAAGATCATTTTCATTAATATTTTTTGCAGTTACCGCCGCTACTATAAACAAAGTGGGATCAAAGCTTTCACCAAAATTGGTAAACACTTGTGTGGCTAATTGTTTTTTATCTATTAAGGAGTTATAAAGTCGCGATGATCTTCCACTGGTAAGAATATCACTAAGAATCGTGAGCGCATAATAGTCTTCATGTTTTGCTTCGGGTACATGCCAGGCGATTGCCAAATAAGG
>CBFGXP010000081.1:0-15985 GCA_965652775.1 uncultured bacterium | reverse complement strand
TAACCTGATCAATTTTTTTGAAGTGCTTATATCTTTTCCTGTTTCATAAAAATAACAGGACCTGGCTGCATCACCATCCGAAATTTTATAAGAATGTGTGTTTTCAAAAACATCGTCTAATTCTTCCACCATTTTTTCATAGAAGGTCGCGAACTCCGGTTTGCCGGCTTTATAAGAATCATCATTAAAGATGAAGACGAATTCAACATTTCTTCCATAATCTTTGATCTTTCCTTTCTCGCCGCAAATACTGAAATCGGAAAAATAGGTTTTAACCAGCGATACTTTATCTTCTTTTGATTTAAATTTCACAACAATGTTGTCAAAGGATCTCTTTATTTCCCGCAGTTCTTTTTTGAGAGATGGACAGGCTGGCAATTCTTTGTTTTGGGCAAAAAAGAATTGTGATACAAACAAACATCCTGTAAACAGATAAACTCTTTTCATTGATAAGGGTGATTGAAGTTGTTTAACAGCCGCCAGTCAACAGTTCTGTAGGGATATTGCAATTATGTAATGAAAAGACTCTTCCCTTCCGGTTTATTTATTCGGGTTTATTCTGTGTGGCATGGTGGCGACTGCAAAAGGGGTCCTTACTCCAATTTAAGCTTTATTTCCTCTTATAAGAACAGTCTACCCCAAAAGGGTTATTTGCTTTGTATCTCTTTTCCTTTTACAAAATCACTTACCAAATAACTTACCAGCTTGCCACTGGTAGCGTCTGTTCTTCCATCACTTAATCTTGTGGCGCCTTCGCAAATATGAAGATAAGCAGGTTTGCTCTGGGCCGCCACAAATGAAAGATATTGTCTTGCATGTACCGGTAAAATCCCAACAGGTGTCATGGCGCTGCTGAGTGTATGTTCGATGCAATCAATATCAACATCTATCCCGGTCAATGTGTCTTCAGTAAAACCAGTGGCATGTGCAACGGCCTGTATGAAACTTCTTTTCTCATGCACAAATATGTCTTCGTAAGTAAGAATATCAATAAAAGGATTATTTACGATATCGATCCAGACATTTTGAGGTAAGTAATTCTCATGAAGGCCTACGATACAATATTTTTGAAGGTAACCATCTTCTTCAGCATAACGAAATGCATTGCCGCTATGTCTTCCTTCCATTGGGCGGTAATCAGCATGTGCATCGAGATTGATGCAATTGATCTGTGCTAATGGCAGCACTCCTGCTTTATGCCAACCCTTTGCTGCACCCTTTATTAATGGATAAGTATTATTATGTCCGCCACCGATAACGATGGGGATCTTTTTTTGCTCGGTGATCATTTTTGCCAGTTGCTCCACTTCATCATCTACGGTATTCACGGCATGACGATACGCTTCGATCTTCTCATCCTGGGTTCTTGCTGTTGTATCGATCAGGTACTGTATATCGCCAAAATCAAAATGCCCGAGCATCAACACTTCTGCTCCATCAAAAAAATCATTACTCTGGATATTAAAGAAGGATTGTAAAAAAGGGATCCACAATGTATCTGTGCCACCGATACCATGATTGCCTTTTGCGCCAAGGTCTTCCGGCACTCCAAACAAAACATATTTTGCATTGGATATTCCTAATGATCTGGCAATATCACTTGTATCCTGCACCACCTGCAATCTTTCACCCAGCTTTGTTTCAAACCGCCTGATCTTAGTCAGTGATAAAATATCCTGCTTATTATAAATTTTTAAATGAAGCATTGAGTTTTGCTTTTTGATTGGCTCAGTTGCTTCTTTTATGTTTTGTTTTTCCATATTCCAGATTTGACTCTTAAAGCTATTGATTTTACTTTAATCCTACCCAGGGTTTTTAAATTTGTGAATATAAACCCGGGCAACCTGGCACCGACCATATCGATAAATAAAAAATTTTGCTACATTTAGTTACAACAATGATATGGTCATGAAAAAAATTTATTTACTCATCATTCTTTTGAATGCTTGTTTATTGGGAAGATCTCAAAGCTGGCAGGACACAGTCGCAAAAATAGAAAAGCTTTTTTCGAGGTATAAGCCCGACAAACCCGGCGCACAACTCGCCATCAGCAGAAATGGTAAGGTGATTTTTTCAAAAGCATGGGGAATGGCTGACCTGGAACATAATGTTCCGCTGACCACTGAGTCAATCACTGAAGCCGGATCGGTATCAAAACAATTTACATCCGCTGCTATTTTATTGCTGGAACAGCAAGGCAAGCTATCCCTGGATGATGATGTAAGGAAACATATACCGGAGTTGCCGGATTACGGATACAAAATAACACTCCGGCACATGATGCAGCATAAAAGTGGTTTAAAGGATTGGGGAGCGATTGCAGCTATTGCCGGCTGGCCCAGGTCCACAAAGACATACAATAATGAAGATGCCTTATATATCATAAGCAATCAAAAAACACTGAACCATAAACCCGGTGATGAATATATTTATAGTAATTCCAACTATAACCTTTTTGCTATCATAGTACAGCGGGCAAGCGGCATGAGCCTGGCAGAATATACCCGGAAACATATTTTTGAGCCGGCAGGCATGAAACACACCCAATGGCGTGATAATTATAAAAGGATCGTTCCAAACAGGGCGATGGCTTATTCGAGATTTGGATCGGGTCATCAAACCAATATGCCCAATGAATATGTGTATGGCAATGGCGGGTTATTGACCACTGCTGAAGATCTGCTGATATGGTGTGACTATTTTTTGAATGGAAAATTCGGAACCCCTTCCCTGCTGGAGAAGCAACTTAGCAGAAGTGCATTTAATAATGGTGTAATGCATAGATATGCTGCCGGTTTGTTTGTTGACACGTACCGCGGATGGGATTATGTTGCGCATGACGGCGCCACTGCCGGCTACCGGTCTAATCTTGAAGCATATCCTGAACTAGGTTTAGCGATAGCCTGGTTAAGCAATACTTCGGAATTTGACGGCGATACACTTAATGTAGCCTCAGAAATAGGTGACATGTTTGTACCCATTAAAGTACCGGATCCAAAAAATCCACCACTAAAATCATTCACAGTGTCAAAAGAAAAATTAAATAATTACACCGGATGGTATCGCAACACAAGATCAGGTGAAGGTGTAAAGCTATACGTTCAAAATGATAAACTATATGTTTCACGGGTGGGTCCCATAACTCCCGTGGCTGAAAATATTTTTATGACGGCTAACAATAGCATGGTTGAAATGAATGCAAAAAGTGTTTTAGTTATAAATAGTTTAAAGGATAGCGTGTATTTTAATAAAGTTGATTCTGCAAAACTTGATGAGAAAACAATGAATGAATATGTGGGTGAATATTATTCTGATGAAGCCGAGGCAAAATTTTATATGCAGGTAAAGAATGGAAAACTGTTTTTACAACAAAAACCAAAACCTGAACTTCAACTGACTCCGACTTATAAAGATGGATTTGAAAGTCCTGCGGGTACAATCTATTTTGAGAGAGATAAAAACAAGGTCATCAACTTTAAAGTTACTGTCGGCCGGGCAAGACATGTTGAATTTAAAAAGATCAAATAGGTTTTAAAATATTTCACGCAAAGCCGCAAAGTTTTCGCCAGGACGCAAAGACATTACTAAGTCAGGGACACTCTTTGCGTCTTTTGTATTTCACTTAGCGTCTTAGCGTGATGCATTATACGCCGATCTTACTATTAACAATTTCCAGTATCTCAAACTCCAGGGCCCTTGCCTTCTCCTCGATCTCCTTCCCCCTGGCCACCACATCATTTACAAAGATCTTATCATCATAATTTGCCGCATTGATCCGCACATTCATAAAAGCACCCATCACCGCACTGCGTGCACACAACGCTCCCACTCCTGCATCGGAAACAGAATTTGGATTACCAGATTCTGCCATCGCTTTTATCACTTCCATGCTGTCATAAGAAAGTTTCATCACTTTAAAAGGAACTTCAATTGCCACTTTTGTTGCAACCTCTATCGCTGCGGCCCTGGTCTTTTTTTCTTCATCCGTTCCTTTTGGGAGGCCTATAGCATTCATAATTCCATTAAAGGCTTTTGTATCCGCATCTACAAGTTGCAGCAACTCATCTTTATACTGCTGACCTTTCTCTGCCCAGTTACTAAATTCTTCCCATCTATCATCCCAACCTTTTTTATGCGATGATAAGTTAGCAACCATGGTGGCGAGTGATACACCCAGCGATCCAATATAGGCGGCAATAGAACCGCCACCGGGTGCTGGACTTTCACTGGCTGTTTCATCAGCAAAATCATTAAGCGCCGTATTCACCAAGCGACTCTCGTTTTTATCTCTTAACATATATTCAATTATTTTTTCTTCAGGTTTAAAAGGCGAAAGTTCATCCAGCCCCATTGATATTATAGCAATACGTATCAATTCTTTTTCAGAGACACCGACCGAACGTTTTTGTTTTCGCAAAAAATATTTTCCTGCATCAAGCATTGCCTTTAACGGGATTAAACCAACCAACTCGGAACCGGTAACCCGTATTCCTCTTGCCTCTGCTTTTTTACACACTTCATCAAAGGCGATATGCACCGGCGTTATGTTGATATTGGTAAGGTTGATGCTTATCTGTGCAATACCATACTCTTCAATAAACCAACCGATCGCTTTCACCGCTCTTAATGACCCGGGCTTGTTCACTTTAACTCCATTTTCTTCCACAGTTCTTCCTGCTTCTCTTACATCAAATGCTATTGCATTGGCACGCCGTACCGATGTTGTATTCAGGTTTACATTATAGGCAACTAAAAAATCTCTTGCACCAATAACAGTAGCGCCGCGTTTTGCATCAAACACTGCGGGGCCAAAATCAGGTTTGAAGTCAGATATTTTTTTAAAAAATCCTTCATACTCGCCGGCACGTATCACAGAAAGATTGCTGCGGCTTTTATCTATTTGTGCTTCTTCATACAAATAAACAGGCAACTCAAGTTCCCTGCCGACTCTCTCCGCTAGTCGTTGTGCCCATTCTACTGTTTCTCCCATGGTGATATTGGCAACAGGTATAAGCGGACATACATCGGTGGCGCCCATACGCGGATGCTCACCTTTATGTTTGCTCATATCAATAAGCTCACCTGCTTTTTTTATGGCACGGAATGCTGCTTCCACCACAGCCTTTGGGTTGCCGACAAAAGTTACCACAGTACGATTGGTCGCTTTGCCCGGGTCAACATTCAATAGTCTTACACCTTCTACTCCTTCTATTTCACCAGTGATCTGTTTAATGATATTCATATCCCGCCCTTCGCTGAAATTGGGAACGCACTCTATGAGCTGCTGCATGTCCATGCTGCTAAGATATTGATTGAGCAATAAATAACTGAAGTAACTGTTTGCTTCTCTCAAACATCTTTATTTGCAGCTGGCGTGGGCGCCAACGGAAACTGAAATAGTTTCGTAAATATTTCATTTCTTAATTCTATCTCCCGCAAATTCCAGTTTACCGGAAATAGGTACCAGGTCTCCGACCTTCCCCAATCCTTTTGGTGGCATGTTATTGTAGATGCATTCGTATTCACCGGCGTGCACTTTATAAGTTTCGTGCCAGATGCCTACATCGCCATTGCTTTTTATTTTGGTATTAAATGCTTTCCACGCAGGATAATGTAATCCATTTCTGTCTTTGGCGTATGCTTCAAGATGCTCAAAGGATCGCCAATACTGAACAATGGTTCCCAGGCTAAATTCGGCCCCGAGAAATCCGGTTTCACTGCTGTTTTTTGCTCTAAGCTCATCCAACATTCGTGGCATGGCCCTGGCTACCGGCAACCATTTGTGAATTTTCCAGAATTTGTTGACACGCATTCCAATAAGAAATACAACAAAATCACCTTCCAACTTTACGGTCATACGCCGGTTGATTGTTTTTGCCATAAACAGGAATTTTAAGTTCAGTATAAATTATTAAGGGAAGTTAAAAATTTTTCTGCCCACTTATATTATTGACAAATCATTATTGATAGATTCAAATCAAAATAACTAAAAACTAAACCCTTGACAAAGTGATCCCGCCGTCGATCATGATCACCTGGCCGGTTGAGTAAGGAAAATTTCCGAGAGCTAATGCAAAGACCGCTTTCCCTACATCATCAGGAAAATCCTCAGCGCTACTGAACAGTTAGCCCTTCACCGATCAGCTTATCATATTTTCCTTTTGTAGCAGCCACTTTTAATTGTCCGGAGCTTAGTTTACTGGCTTGCATTGTATCGCTAATAAGAGGTGAATCTACAAATCAAATCTTTTTTTATTTCATATATATCTGTCCGCATTATGCAGTTTGTTTCCAGTATTTCGGCTGCAGATCGCATGGTAGAATTGAAGAACTGATAATCGATTCTTTCTGCATGAACAGGCAGATTAGTCTTTATCATCTCACTCTCTGACGAAGATCATTGATTAAATAGATTGAAACAGCCACCTTAGAGTAACAAAAACCAAAAAAAGAGAATGAAAAAGATAAGAATGAGCACAAACTTCACTGTGTTCCTGCTTTTTTTTGGAGTTTCTGTTTTTGAAGCTTTTCAAACGCGGAATTGGCTTCTTACTGGGTTCTGGTTACTTATTGGCATTGGGTTCCTGGCTGCAGATAATATAAAAGAAACCAAATAACCGGCTCACCATGGTATTTCTTCAAAATGTAAAACTCCAAAAACAGTTTTATAATTCCTTTGAAAAATGTCAATGCTTTTATTTATCACGACAAACTCATTTTTCTTTCCGGGATTTTCAAGAGTTGACAGCATCCTGGAAATATTAGTATCCCGGTTATCAACATAGGCAGTGATACCACTCAGATCTATAGCTATCCTGTGAGAACTGTCCTGAGGATAGTAAATTGTGGACAAGATCCTTTTCTTGGGGTCATACTGTGACGTAGGGCTATAAATCTTGTTCGCAGGATCCTTCTCATCAGGAACGCTTATTATAGTTGAAAGGATCCGTATGGTGTCATGATTCGATTTATTTACTCCAATAAACTGGTAATAATAAATGTCATCTTTTGTATTCTTTTTCCCGCCGGAATAAGCTATAAGATCTATTACAATCCCAGCGGGGATCGAATCCATAACAAATGAAGTTTCATTTAATGGTGTGAACTCAATTTGTTGTCCATCAAAACCAGCTTTATTTCTACATTGGTAATGTGTAGACATAATGATCATGCTTACTAAAATAATCTTAAGGTGTCGCTCCATAGATTGGTTCTTATCTTTATCATTTCACACAGCTCCTTGTTGTGCTTACCTAACCCGCAACAAGGAGCTTAAATAAGACCTTATACACTCAACTCTTTACTGCATCACAGTCAATTTCTTAGTATATACCTGCTTAGTCGTAATTAGCTTAATAAAATATAATCCCGTTTCTTTAATACTAAAGTTTAACCGATTTTGATTATTGACTTTGACCTGTTTTACTATTTGTCCATTTACGCCAATTACCTGGATGATCGCATCTTTTGTTTCATCACCAGTTAAATTCATTGTAACAACCAGGTCACCTTTATTTGGATTCGGATATACATTAAACCCGGGTTTCAAATTTTGTTCGACTTCTACTCCTCCCACATTTGCACGATTGGCAACACAGGCCCCAACATAATCTCCATGAGCGAAATGAGCAGCTACTGCATTTTCATCCACGCAGATCATATGACCATTGTGACACACATTTACTTTTACGTTGTTACTGTTGCCTGCAAAACATCTGACATCTGATGCAAATATTGTTACACAGTCTGTAAAAGTGCAACCATTTGCATCGGTCACCGTTACACATAATGTTGCAGTATCCAATATACAAATTGTTACAGTTTGTGAATTAGCACCAGATATGGATTCATCTCCATCAGCGGTGATCACGTCAGACAAAAGTGGTCTGTTTAATGTCCATTGGTAAGAATATGGTGCAGTTCCACCAGTAACATTTGCTGTTATAGAGACGCATTGTTCAGGCAAATAACCAAAATACAGCGTTCTGTCTTCTCCGGCAGAAACAGTACCGTCTTGCTCATCAACTATGCCATCACAATCATCATCAACACCATTACATATTTCTGTTGCAGCAGGATGAATAGAGGAATTTCCATCATTACAATCAAGATCATTACTTACATAACCTTCCGGCTGGGTACATGACTGAATGGTATTTTGCGGATCTCCGTAAGTGTCATTATCGGCGTCACGATAATAAGTGGCAGGAATGCATTCTGAGAACTCCCAAAGATCTGCCAGCGTACCTGGTCTAAGACCAGTTCCTATATAACCTTTAGTGCCGATTGAAAATCCAACAGCGCTAAACCTGGGTTGGCCGTCAAGATCTGCCTTTTGTAACCAGGCGTTAGTTGCGGGATCATATTCCCAAAAATCTTTTTTGAAACTTCCGTCATAACCCGTTCCGATATACCCTTTATTTCCAATTGAAAATCCTACAGCAGCATTTCTGCCAACACCGCCAAAATCTGCTCTCTGTATCCAACTATCGGTTGATGGATCAAACTCCCAAAAATCTTTGCTACCTGCAAATCCATTACCCGCACCTGTACCGATGTATCCCTTGTTCCCGATGGAAAATCCAACGGCCAACCATCTTGCATTACCTCCAAAGTCAGCTTTTTGTGTCCACGTATCAGTTGAAGGATCGTATTCCCAAAAATCTTTTAGTACACCTCCCAGAAAATTTTGAGTACCAGTTCCAATATATCCTTTATTCCCTATTGAAAATCCTACTGCACCACCTCTTGCAAAACCAGCAAAATCCGCTTTACGCAACCAGGTATTCGTCGTTGGATTATATTCCCAAAAATCTTTTTTTCCACCTGTTACAACATAGGCCTTGTTTCCGATGGAAAACCCGGCGGCCAGCTCTGTTTCACCACCCCCGTAATCTGCTTTCTGTGACCAGGTGTTGGTGCCCGGGTCATACTCCCAAAAATCTTTTTTCACCGCAAGATCAGTACCCCCTCCTATATAGCCTTTCCCGTTGATAGAAAAACCAAACGCCTGGTATCGCTTACCTCCAGTAAGATCAGCTTTTTGTGTCCACTGTGAAAAACCAAGAGATGAAAATAAAATCAGAAGAGTAAAACATATGATGCGCGATGGAATAATAAAAGTAAATGTCCTGGTCATAAAAAAAATTTATGGTTATTAAAATATTACTTTCAAACTATCTAACTCATGCTTATCAATAGATGGAGGCATGATGCCGGCATTCAATTTTTTTAAAACAAGTTGGGCTGTTTTTTCAGCATCGTTCTTTCGCTTAAATCCCTTTGATCCGGATATCCCCGGAATATTCTTTTGGCGTATCAATGCTTTTCCATTTATTAAAATTTCATAGCCATACGTATTATCAATTGACGGAATGAGCCTATACGTAGTATCTGACAAAGAATAAATAATTACGTTGGAAACTTTAGTCGTATTCACATTATGGGCAGAAACCTGACTTAACATCAATGGAAAAAATAAAATGAGCGGTATTGAAATCGAAAAGCAATTTCTTATTAGCATGTTTCAGAATTGTGGTTAAACACCTAGGTGCGAATTGGATGTAGAAGTAAATAAAATACTTTTTCTAGTTAAATCCTAATGCTACCACAAATTCACCGGTAACATGATAGCCCATACCTAATTTTAGTGCCCTATTTTCAGGATAAGCTCAACGATCATTGCGCCTAGTTTGTACCAAATGATCAATGAAAGAAATATTACTATGATGACACGAAGTATAAAGAGTTTTATCCTTTCTTTTTTAAACACATCATACAGGCAGAAAGAAAACCAGCAAACACTTACAACTGCCGATTGCGTCTCGAACCAGGCAGTTAAATAACTTGTTCTGAGCAACAGTCCTACAATAGTGATTTGCAATGTAACCACCATATTTAATACGCCAAATGCATATATATTCAATACAAGTGTTTCAATATAATTCATTCGCGGTCGGGAAATGATCAACCATACCAACAAAGCAATTATTGGTATCAAAAGCAATTCGAAAACATTCCTGTGGTTCATAAAATAGTTCCAGGTTTCGTCAGCAGGAACTAATAGGTTGCTTTCTACGCTACGATGATAACCCATCCACTTTCCAATCAGGCTACCTGTAAGTATAAAAAGGGCGACCCAGATCAAATAAAAACCTACCGGCTTATGATATTTTTTTCGTTTTCCTTCAATGTATTCGTTTATCGTTTTGCCGGGCCTGATAAACAACTGGTAACAGGTGTTTATAAAACCATGCTCGATATGGCTGAAGAAATGTGCTATCTCGGCAACAAGAGAATGCCAGGTAAGTCTTTTCACATCTTTTTTTTGCCCGCAATAAGGACAAAACCGGTGTTGTATTTCCGCTTTACAATTGAGACAGGTAACAGACATAAATTTTGAAAGATATAAAAAAACACAAAACAAATCACAGGATCCATCATTTGACATTCAGGCAAAGGTTCACGTCACAATCTCTGAGAATATAATGTTGATATGACCGGAACCGTGTATCACTGAACTTCTGCAGCAGTTATAAAAATCATTCATTCTTTTAGGTACATTATCTTCTCCATAAGATGCCAGAAAGCACTAAAAAGTTTTAGCCAAACCTCCATGGCTAATCTTCGATAAAGAAAGTCAATCCTCCTCATAGTTATAAGGTGGTCACCGCGGGGAAATTTATGCACAGCTTGTACAATCAATCAACGTCTGATTACTGTCAAAAAATAGGTAACGCTAACTTCATCCCATTCTGGCCCAAATATTGAATGGAAATTATCGATGCAAAAGTCACAGGAAATATTAAAAAGAGAATTCATAAAATTGGTGAGTGACACACTGGCTCTGTTAGGTGCGGAGAAACGATTGGTTGAAGATATTAAAGCCGCTGAAGACGATCCCTTCTCGCCGAAGATCATTGACGAGATCAGGAGATATAACCGTGAGCAGGAAAGCAAAGCAAAACATACGGTGGCTCTGTTAAATACCACGTTTTCACATATCTAGCCTGTTACGTCTCCAACATCTTATTTTTGTCCTCACGGCACTAAGATGTCCCCCCTCCATTTGTTTCCATTCGTAAAGGAAAATTCAGTTTCCATTCGTAAAGGAAAATTCATTTGCTATTTAGGCCATAGTGCTATTTTTGGATAGAAACTCTTTGCATGAGATACTATGTCTACGTAGTAGAGCTATCAAGAAAAGTGTTTACCGAAAACTGGAGATTCCGTGCCGCCAATCCACAATTCAACGGAGTGCTTCAATGTTTGTATGTAGGCATGACCAGTAAAACTCCAAAAGAAAGATTCAACCAGCATAAAACCGGGTATGTAAATAAGAAAGGTCACAAACTTTCGGCATACCTCGTTCAGAAATATGGAACCTATTTACGTCCGAGTCTTTACGACGAAATTAATTTCAAGCCGATGAGCCGACAGGAAGCATTGTTGATGGAAGAAAAACTTGCCTGGGATCTAAGAAGGCAAGGATATGCAGTTTGGTTCAACTGATACCAGGTCGATTATTATGACATTTATATTCGAATTAGCAGCTGGTTTGCTTTACCTGGCCGGAGAGACCGGCTTGTTATTTTTAAACCTGAAGGTAAACCGTGTTTCCTCATGACTTGATGAAACAATCAACTCACCACCATGTGCACGACTTATCTCGGAGGCGATATAGAGACCAAGACCCAATCCCTGCTGACTTTTCCGGATATCTTCCCTTGTAAAAGGTTCGAATAATTTTTGTATGTGATCTTCAGGGATCGGGTTGCCTGAGTTGCTCACTGACAATTCAAAAACTTCGTCCTTTAAAAAGGCTCTTACATGCACGGCTTTATCCTGTGCCCCGTGTGTGATCGCATTAGCCAGCAAGTTTGAAAACAGTTGTGCTACGCGGTCAGGATCACATTCCACCATTTCATTCAAATTAAATTCGGCTGTTATCTCCCGTTGTGGCCAAATTATTTTCAGTTCATCAACAACATGTGCAAGCTCCGGCGTCAATGAAACAAGCTTCTTGTCCAATAACATCCCACCACCTAGCCGAGCCCTTGCAAAATCCAGTACATTTTTGATAAGCTCATTCATTCTTTGCGCACTTCGTGACATCACCTGTACAATTTTGGCCTGGTTAGCTTCCAGTTCTTCCATACCCAATAATGATATACCCGTAATAATAGCGTTCAAAGGATTCCGGAGATCATGGCCCAGCACAGCAATAAATTGTTCACGAATTGCTGAAAGCTGAATCGCATTTGTGAGGTTGATCTCTGCGGCCGACTTAGCATCTCTAAGGTTCTGTTCATATACGCGCCGGTCGGTTGCTTTAAAAATAGTTAAGCGGATAAACTGTGGTATATTTTTTTCATCTCGTCTTTCATAAGCATTTACCAATACCTGGAGTTTTTGATTGTTTGCACATCCCAGCTCCAATGCAACTTCCTCAAAGAATCCCTGCATTCTCAGCAACGGCCACAAATGTGTCTCATAATAGATCTTACCACCAACTGTCAGCAAGTCCGAAAATCTTTGCCCGGCAGCGGCTGAAACTTCACAGCCAAGCCAATCAGCAAGTCGCTGATTGATCCGCAAAATTTTTCCTTCTGCATCTGCGATCACATGACCGGATAATGAATGTGCAAAAAAATCTTCGAAATTTTCCTGCTCATGTGATCTGTCATTCGTATTAGGTGATTTCATTCTAATTTAAAAAATCAGTGATAGCCTGGATCGTTTCACCAGGCGCACTAAGATTCGGGCAATGCCCGGTTGCTTTCATAATAACCAGTTTGCTATTGGCCATCTGACGATGCATATATTCGCCAACAGCAATGGGAGCAATTACATCGTTCGAGCATTGCAGGATAAGGGCAGGTGTAGTGGACCTGGAAAGTATGTCTCTTTTATCGGTAAGAAATGTTGTACGTGCAAAATGTTTTGCGATCTCCGGGTCAGTCCGGCAAAAACTGTTTGCTAATTCTTCACCCAATTCTTTTCTTTCCGGGTTTCCCATTATCACTGGTGCCATAGTCATTGACCAACCCAAATGATTTTGATCCAAAGATTCCAAAAGCTCATCTATTTGCGATCTTGTAAAACCGCCGACATAATCACCCTCATTAATATAGGAAGGTGATGGCCCTACAAGAATAAGCGACTTAAATAGGCCGGGCTTTTTCTGAGCCGCCATAATTCCCATCAAAGCACTTACTGAATGACCTACAAAAATTATGTCTTCCAGTTTTAACTCGTTAGCGATTTCGAGTATATCATCTGCGTATCCTTCAAGTGTATCATACTTGTCTTTGGAATAAGCATTGAGATCTGAAGCACCAGCTCCTACATGATCAAAGAGGACAACCCGGTAGTTAGCTTCAAAAGCAGGTGTGAGGTATCGCCACATGTTTTGATCACATCCAAATCCATGCGCAAACATGATCACATCTATTCCCTTACCTTTTATGACAACGTTATTTCGCCTGGTAACACTCATGAAATATATTGGTTAATGACAAGAGGAGAATATTAAAAATACGTCAATTGAAGTTAGCGGTGGCATTAGACTGGAAAAACTTAGTCAACCTTGCAACTTTAAAAATGATGTTATTAGAAGAGATGTCGGGATAGTATGCGCAAGGTGCGAACAGAGAATTGTAAACAGCATTATCAGCATTCATGTATTGCGAGAGAAATTTCTTAAAGGCATCACTGCGGCCTTTTTGCGTGCGGTCGCAACAAAGCAGTCAGACGAGTCTTTCAAAAATCATTTTTTGACTGACGATCCTATTATTGACTAAAACAACTGCAGCTCCCTTTGATAGAAGCGACAAATTTTTTGAGTAATTTCTTTTCCGAACAGACTGCTGAGTAAGCGTTTCATATCTTTTTCTTAATTGAAATAAAGCTACAGATTATTGTTCTTACAGTGGGAGTTGTCTTTTGCGCCTGATGGATGCCTTTACCTCGTCTGAAAAATTTACAAGTAAGATTTTATATCCATAAATTGGAGAGTTGTTCGTAACGTTAAACTGACATTAGAACGATCCGTCATGGAAAAACAAAATAATAGTAAGAAGACCCAGGTTATTATTGCAGGTGCAGGGCCCACCGGGTTAAGTATTGCTGCTCAGCTGTTGCGTCATAAAATTGATTTTATAATCATAGAAAAAAATAAAAAAACAACTCATCTTTCAAAGGCCGTTGTTATCCAGGCGCGGACACTGGAAATTTTCCAGGAGCTTGGCATAGCAGAAAGGGCCATAGCTGAAGGCAGGATAACCACCGCTGCGAATTTATATTATAAAGGCAAACAAAAGGCAGCAATAGATCTGGCCGGCCTCGGCGATGGTTTCAGTCCTTTTCCTTATGTACTTTCTTTAGAGCAAAGTAAAACGGAAAGACTGCTGACTGATCATCTTTCGGCAAACCAGACAGAAGTTCAATGGGGATGTGATTTCATCCGTTTAGAACAAAATGATGACGGCGTGGCAGTTCATTATAAGGATGATGAAGGCCAAGATCAAAAAATTGAAGGATTATTTTTAGTCGGCTGCGATGGTGCAAGCAGCATGGTAAGACATCAATTGGGTTTATCTTTTGAAGGTGACACTGTGCCCAGGATATTTTATGTAGCTGATGTAAATTTAAAAAGTCCCGTCATCAATAAGGATGAGTTATTCATGTTCATGATTTCACAAGGCTTTGTTCTTTTTTTTCCAATGGAAGGCAGTGGTCATTTTCGTGTGATAGGTATACTGCCCGATACTAAAAACCTGGACGAGCAATTCCAATTTTCGGACATTCATTCAACTATAAAACAACATGTAGTTGTTCCTGTAGACTTTGAAGAGATATTATGGTTTTCCAGTTACAAAGTACACAGCCGTAAAGCCCGTTCATTTGAAAATAAAAGATGTTACCTGGCAGGTGATGCCGCCCATATTCACACACCTGCCGGCGGACAAGGGATGAACACAGGAATACAAGATGCATACAACTTAGCCTGGAAGATCGCATATACAATTAAGGAAAAGGTCGCACCTACCGTGTTACAAACCTATAATTCCGAACGAAGTGAAAATGCACAACATCTGTTACAAACAACAGACCGGATATTTGATGTAATGGCAGGAACAAATGCTTTTTGGAATTTTATCCGTTTGCAAATTATGACAAGGCTAATTGGCAGGATCACGAGGAGTGGCAGCATACGAAAACGCATCTTTCCATTTATATCTCAAACCGGAATTACCTATTCACCAAATTGTCTAACGCTTAAAAGTTCTGTAGGCAAGGTGAAAGCCGGTGTAAGAATGCCTTATTTTATTTTTTCTGATGGCAAACAAGTATTTGATTTCATATCCGAACCCATATTTAAGCTCTTGTTCTTTGGAAACAATGAAAAAAATAATAGCGGGCAATTGGATACTATTAAAATCAAAATTGGAAAATTTTCTTTTAAAGAGACTCCCTCTTCCTTATTTGGAAACGAAACGAATTTTTATATCCTGTTACGTCCAGACAATCATATTTCATACATTGGAAAAGAGATAAATAAATGCAAAGAGCTGTTCGATACAATTTCGGCGTAATGAGTCCGCGATGCAGGAACTTAATTACTCGTTACTTAAACCCTATTGCTACTACAAATTCTCCTGGAACGTGATAACTATCCGCTGTCTGATATGACTTGATTGATTCGATATATTCTTTGTACGCTTCCCTCCTTACCTCATCTGAGAATTTACTATATGCTAATGCCACGGGTCCTCCAAGGAAAGCAGCACCACAGGCTTCTTCACCGGAACTGTAGTCTAATATTGTATTTATTCTTTCGACTGTTATGTTTTTGAACCCGCTTGCATTCATATATTGTTGTAAAGTTCCTTCGTTGCCCAGGTTGAAAAACATTGGGCACACTTCCGAAGCCACTCTCCTGTCAACGATCTCAAACACTTCAGCCCAGCCACAGTTTTTTCGC
>CBFGXP010000080.1:0-16040 GCA_965652775.1 uncultured bacterium | reverse complement strand
CAATTGGTTTGTGGCGAAGCTAATGATTTTTGGATTATAGCCAATATTTATAAAAGCCTTGTGGATTACTAACCAGTAACATAAGACGGGCTTAAATTTGAGGACATATTTCAAATGCTTACCCGAAAAACGCTAACCAAAGAACAGGCCTACCAAAAGTTAAAACACTATTGTGCTTACCAGGATAGAAGTCACCGTGAGGCAAAAACAAAAGCATATTTGTTGGGCATGAAGAAGCAAGAGGCGGAAGAAATGATAGCTGGATTAATCGAGGAAGGATGCTTAAATGAAGAACGGTTTGCAAAAGCATTTGCCGGCGGCAAATTCAGAATTAAGCAATGGGGTAAAAACAAGATCAGGGCAGAATTAAAACAAAGACAAGTCAGCGAGTATTGTATTGCTGCTGCATTAGCCGAAATAGATCAGGCCAGTTACAAAAAAGTACTACATAAACTGGCTGTAAAAAGGTGGAATTCTATTAAAGGTGCCGGAACAAACCTCTACGTAAAAATGACAAAAACCAGGGACTATCTTTTGCTTAAAGGATATGAGCCCGTCCTGGTTGCAAATGAGATCAGGGCACTAGCAGAAAAACAAAAAGGCGCCGGTTAGCGCCTTTCTCCAAGAAAGAATTTTATTATGGCAGCGGAACAAAAGGTTTCTGGGTTCTTGAAGCCGCTCTTATTTGTTCTTCAGTTCTTCCGCCCGGAGGACAATTTTCCCTGAGGTATTTTGTGTACAAAGCGCCAAGATGCTGAAAAGTGCCTTCGCCTTCGCTGATACCATGAGTACGATTTGGATAACTCATCATTTGAAACATTTTTCCGTTTTTCACTAGTTCATTGATAAGCTTCTCCACATTTTGATAATGTACATTGTCATCGCCTGTGCCATGAATGAACAGCAGGTTTCCTTTCAGATTTTTTGCATGTGTTAGTGCTGCTCCTTTTGTATAATCATCTTTATTTTCCTGCGGCAATCCCATATAGCGTTCGGTGTATATATTATCATACAACAAAGAGCTGGTAACTGGTGCAATGGAAACTCCGGTTTGATATTGATCAGGATATTGAAACATCAAATTGAGGGTGGACGAACCACCTCCACTCCAGCCCCAAACTGCAACACGGGTTGTATCTATAAAACTCCATTTCATTACTTCTTTCGCTCCCAAGGCCTGGTCGCGAATATTCAGCTGTCCTATCTTTTTATAAATAGATTTTCTCCATTCTCTTCCTTTAGGGGAAGGGGTGCCCCGGTTATCCAATGAAACCTGGATATATCCTTCTTCGGCCATGTCGCCGGCATATAAAAAATTTCCGGCAGCACCATAGCTGTCATTTACGGTAGTAGCGGCCGGCTCACCATATACATAAAAAACAACAGGATATTTTTTTGTGCTGTCAAAATTTTTGGGCAATACCCGCCATCCATCCATTGTCACGCCTTCCTCAGTAGTTATCTGAAAATATTTGATATTACTTTTCTCTTTGTTCTCTTGCTTAATTTTTTTCGATATATCATCCGCTTCTTTAAAAGGTTTGTGATCCGGCAGGGTTATCCATTCGGTCATTGGCGGTGTATAATAATTTGAGAAGCTATGCCGGGAGAATTTTCCGTTTGGAGAAATTTCGTAAGTATGTGTGCCCTCTTCACCCGGAGGAGACATTTGCTGTGCAGGGGTGTTGCCATCCAGTTTTGCGGCGTATAAATAGCGTTGCGTTGCATTTGTCGGTGAAGCATAAAAATATACGAGCCCATTCTTCTCATCAATATTTAACAGGTCGATCACATCATAATTTCCTTTAGTGATCAGTGTTTCTTTTTTCCCGTCCTTGCTGATCCGGTAAAGATGACGCCAGCCGTCTTTCTCACTGAACCAGATAAACTCATTTCCATTTTTTATCCAATCCCATCCTTTTACATCGCTTCTCCATTCACTGAGTGTTGCTACCCATGCTTTATCTTCTTCAGCATAAATAATTTTTGCATCGCCGGTACTTGTATTGCAAAGCATCAGCTTGCTTTGGTTCTGTTTGCGATTAAGTTGTTGTAAAATGATCTCGCCAGGGGCACTCCATTCCATCCGGATCAAATAGTGCTGATCCGGTTCGCCGGGTATTTTCATCCATTTGGTTTGAGCGGTAGAAATGTTTACGACGCCAATGCGTGCAGGAGAAGGCGGCTCACCAACCTTTGGATATTCAACAGGCACTACTTTACTATAAACAGAATCCGTTGTATTCAGCATATAATAATCGCGGATCTTATTTGCATCAATTTGCCAGTAAGCAATGCTTTTACTATCGGGAGCCCATCGAAAACCATCACGACAAAAAAATTCTTCTTCATATACCCAATCAAAAGTTCCATTGATCAGTTTTTTTGTTCCGTTATCGCTGGTAAGTTTTTTAATGACGCCTGTTAAAAGGTCTTCGACATAAATATTTCGTTCACTTACATAAGCAATTTTTTTATTGTCAGGAGAAAATTTGGCAAACTGCAGTGTAGCTTCAGGTCTTCCTTTGCCCATTTTTTTCAGATCACCTGTTGCAAGGGTCAGCAACCAATAGTCGCCACGGGTAGGAAAACGCCAAACTCTTTGTGCATTGGTATATATCAATGCCAGTTTTCCATCAGTAGAAAGCTGGAAGCTGCGTGGATTAAGCGTATCGCCATCTTTTGTAATTAACTGTTTGCGGCTGATGAAAACAGTCTTGTTCTGCGACGGCAATTCGATCTTTACGATCTCCTTTTTTTCCACAGCATAATAAGAGCTGCCATCGGCGGTCCATTTTGTTGAGGGTACGCCGGGTTGGGCAATAAGAATTATAAAAACGAATTGAACAACCAGGAATACACTAAATTTTTTTGCTTCTTTGAACAGCATATTTAAGTTTTTTAAGACCGGAAAAATACAGAAATGTAAGGAGACAGAAAGGTTAATGTGATGGAAGGAGTAATTGATTTATTATTTACACTGAATGAGTTAACTGAATAACTTTACAACATGTCAACGCTAACGATAACGGGGATTCAAACAAATTTGCATTGGGAAGATGCTGCCGCTAACCGAAAAATGTTTGAAGAAAAAATCAATAAGATTTCAGCAAAAACGGAAATAATTATTCTGCCGGAAACATTCAGTACAGGGTTTAGCATGAAACCAAAAGTACTTGCTGAAACAATGGAAGGCGAAACTGTAGAATGGATGAAAAAAATTTCAGCTGAAAAGAAAACAATTATTACAGGTAGCGTCATCATAAGAGAAAACAAGAATTATCATAACAGGCTTATCTGGATGTTACCCAACGGGCAATGTGGTTTTTATGACAAAAGACATTTGTTTAACTACGCCGGAGAAGGAAATGAGTTTACGTCGGGAACAAAAAGATTGATCGCGTCTGTAAAAGGATGGAAGATCAATCTACTGGTTTGTTATGATCTCAGGTTCCCTGTTTGGGCAAGACAACAAAATCAGGACGATAATCCTGAATATGACTTATTGATTTATGTTGCTAATTGGCCGGAAAGAAGAAATCACGCATGGAAAACTTTATTGCAGGCAAGAGCAATCGAAAATCAATGTTATGTTGTAGGGGTGAACCGCGTTGGTAACGATGGGAATAATATCTATCACAGCGGCGACAGCATGGTTGTTGATCCGTTGGGAGAGGTTTTATACACAAAATCAAATGATGAAGATATTTTTACATTAACTATTCAGAAAGAAAAATTAGAAGAAATAAGAACCAAACTTCCTTTTTGGAAAGACGGTGATAATTTTATGATCCAACCCTAACTACCCAGCCCGGTTTATGAAACAGGTATTTACCAACGCAACGATATATACAGGAAGGGAAATCCTTTCCAATAGTGCCATTCTCGTCGATGATGGAGTGATAGTGGGATTTGTGTACGACACAGATATTCCTGATGACTATGAATTAAAAGATTTGCGGGGAAATAATATTGCACCTGCATTTATTGATCTGCAGATCTATGGCGGTAATGGTCATCTATTTTCTGCCGATCCATCTATTGAAGCAATTGATGCAACGTATAAATATTGTTTGCAGGGCGGGGCGTCAAAATTCCTGATTACGGCAGCAACAAATTCTGCAGAAGTGTTTAGCAAAAGCATTTCGGTAGCAAAACAGTATTTAAGCGAAGGAGGGAAAGGAATGCCCGGATTGCATATTGAAGGGCCATGGATCAATCCTGAAAAAAGAGGGGCTCACATACTTGAATATATCCATAAGCCAACGTTGGACGAAGCGAAAAGACTTATTGATGAAGCCGAAGGCATTGTGAAAATAATAACGCTGGCACCGGAAATGGTGGACGAAGAGATCATTGAGTATTTACAATCAAATGGAATCATTGTTTCTGCTGGTCACAGCAATGCAACTTTTAAGCAAGCGATGAAGGGCTTTGAAAAAATAAATATTGTAACACATTTGTTCAATGCTATGTCACAGTTCCAGAGTCGAGAGCCGGGAATGGTTGGCGCTATTTATGATCATCCTTCGGTTTGTTGCAGCCTCGTGGCGGATGGAGTTCATGTGGATTTTAATGCTATTCGAATCAGCAAACGAATTTTAGGTGAAAGGATCTGGCTAATTACTGATGCTGTTGCAGAAACATCGACAGGTCCTTACCAACATGTTTTTAAAAATGATCGGTATACATTACCCGACGGCACATTGTCCGGTTCGGCACTAACAATGATGAAGGCTGTGAAGAATTGTGTTGAACATGCTGGGATTGATATCGAAGAAGCATTACGTATGGGATCATTATATCCTGCAAAAGTTTTAGGAATTGATAATAAAACGGGTCTTATAGAAAGGAATTATGAAGCTTCGTTTGTTGTATTTGACAACGGGATGAATGTTATTGATGTGATTTGATGAGTTCCATTACTTTTTCCATTTTATAATCTACTCCTCGACGGATAGCGTCAGTTGTTGGTACCGCGATCACTTCGGGTTGCACACCGCGTCCATCTTTTGGAATATTTTTATCGATCACTAAACGAAATAAAGGAAGACGAAAACGAATACCTGTCTCCGGTAAAGTCAGATCGGGAATTAACCAGGCAGTATTTCCATAGGCACCACCACCCGTTTCTTCACCTACAACGGTTACATTGTCTTGTTGCTTTACTGTTTGTGTAAATAGCGTGGTAGCGGAAAAAGAATTTCCACCCGTTAAAATATAAACGTTGCCATCAAAATGATTTTTCTTTTTTGAATTGAAATAATGCCGTTCAAAATAACCAAAGTGATATTTGCCGTCTTTCTTTTTTGAGGTCATGAATAACATGAACATTCGGTTATAGAAATAACCATCAATATATTTTTTATACCGGCTATTCCTTGTATTTGCATAAAGGGAATCTGCTACTTTAAATTTTCTGTCTGCGATAAACTTAGTAAGAAAAGTAGAATTGGTAACGCTACCTCCGCCATTTCCACGAACATCTACTACAAGGTTTTTTATGTTCTTGCGGCGTAAATCCTTAAAAGAAGTTCTAAAAAAGTTTTTCAATTTCAGGTTACGGCTAAATGAGCCAAGATCCATGATGGCAAATTGGTTTAGGGAATCGACTCTCAGGTTTCTTGTGGCACGTATAATTTGTTTTTTCCTTTCAGCACGACTTGTTCTTGCAAACCGGGAGATGGCGAGCCGGTTAAGGGTGTCTGCCCGGGGATTGTAAGGCGGAAGCACTGCCGTTTTTTCTTTACCGTCATCGCTCAGATAATCAATATAATAATTTTCCTTTTGCCCAAATACAGAAGTAAATGCAGCTCCAAAACCGCCCCTGTTACTTAGTGCCTGGTATTTATGTGTCATGTTATAGCCATCACTGGAAATATATTGGCATAGTGTATCAAGAATAGTTGAGATAGGTTGGTGATTGATCTTTTTTACGACAACACCTCTTGTAAGCGTAGTGTCTTTCCGGATAAGGTTTGACGCAACTGTTGCCGTGTCATCCGCAGTAGATGCTCCCGGCCAGATCTTCAAACTGAGCGGAAAAATTTTAGTCAGGTTCGTGTCACGATATTTAACAGAAGCCCTCGAGCTTCTTGTTACGGTATGGCCGCAATTTATTTTTGAAATAACGTAGCTCAGCACTTTTCTGAAACCTTCTTCATCCAATGAGTCCCTGATCTGATTTTGCCCCCAATTAAAATAATCATCCATTTCATTTTTCGGTGTATACCAATAAATCCCGGGATGTGATTCTTCCAACGCACCACGAAAAATTGCGTAATCTTTATTCAATTGTTCAGGAGAATATTTTTTCGAAGGAGAGAAGCCGGATTTGGAAACAGAGCATGAACTGAAGACTGCAATAGACAATAGGCAATAGACAACAGGCAAAAAAGAAAAACCTGTTTTGGAGCAAAAAGCGTCTGCTTGCCAATTGTTAATTGTATATTGATAATTGATCAATGTTTTCATAGTCGATTAACTTTTCTTCAATGCATCCCAACCCTGCGCAGTAATCGGGAACGTGTTATTTCCTTTGGTAATTATTTTGGCTCCTTCTGCAGCATCGGTCATATAACCGATCACACTAATTTCTTCACTTAAAACGAGCTTTTCATAATCAGATTGATGAATGGTAAATAATAATTCATAATCTTCACCACCACTGAGTGCGCATGCGGTAGGATCGATCTCAAATTTGAACGCCGCATTTTTCGTCTCCTCTGCTACTGGGATTTTTTCTTCGTATAACACACAGCCAAGACCGCTTTCTTTACAAATATGTAATATTTCAGAGCTCAAGCCATCGCTTATATCCATCATGGCAGTTGGAGTAATAGATTGTTTTTCAAAAAACTCAATGATATTTTTCCTGGCTTCTGGCTTAAGTAATCTCCCTACCACATAAGACTCGCCTTCAAGATCTGGTTGTATGGAAGGATTTTCTAAAAAGATCTTTTTTTCCCGTTCTAAAAAAAGTAATCCAACATAAGCTGCACCCAGGTCGCCGCTGACGCAGAGCAAATCCCCCTTTTGAGCTGTATTTCTTTTTACAAATTTGTCAGGCGTTACTTCACCAATAGCCGTCACTGAAACTATAAATCCCTTTTGTGAAGAAGCCGTATCGCCACCCACAAGATCAACGCCATACTTGTCACAAGCGGCATAAACTCCCTCATAAAACTCGCCGATCGCTTCCAAACTAAACCGGTTACTGATGCCGACGCTCATTGTTATTTGGGTTGGAATTGCATTCATAGCGTACACATCACTCAGGTTTACTATAACGCTTTTATAACCCAGATGTTTTAGTGGTGTATACATTAAATCAAAATGCACTCCTTCGATCAAAAGATCCGTTGTTATCACTGTTTGTTTTCCAAAATGATCAATGATGGCTGCATCATCCCCAACACCCACAATAGAAGATGCGTTCTGCAATTCAATATTTTTCGTTAAATGCTCGATTAAACCAAATTCTCCAAGCGATGATATTTCAGTTCGATTCTCCATTGTCTTTTTTATAGATTGAACACCAAATTAGATTTAAAATCCGCAATGTGAAATCTACAATTCATTGTTTATCCATTTCAATAATTCATCATGGATCTTTCCATTGGTGGCTATAATTCTATGCTGGTACGGTGAAAATTTTTTTCCTTCATGATCTGTTACTTTCCCCCCGGCCTCTTCTACAATCAAATAACCCGCGGCGCTATCCCACGGTTCCAGCTTATGTTCGTAAAAGCCATCAAACCGGCCGCAGGCAACCCAACAAAGATCGATACAGGCTGAACCCAATCTTCTGACCGGGATACCTTTTCTTATTAATCGGCCAAAAACCTCCAGAGGCCCGTTTGCCATATTTATGTACGTATAAGGAAAACCAGTCACAAGATTTGATGTAAGCACACTTGTTTCATCACTTACCGATATTCTTTTGTCATTAAGATTGGCGCCTTTACCCCTCTCGGCAAAAAATAATTCATTCAGAATGGGTGCATATACAGCCGACATGATTATTTCACGGTCTTTCTCAATTGCGATGGCAACACAACACAAGGGAATGCCATGTGCAAAATTGATTGTACCGTCTATAGGATCGATGATCCACTTATAGTTTGAATCCTGAATATGTTCACCAGTTTCTTCTGCCAGTACCTGGTGGGCCGGGAAATTCTTTTTAACTATATCAATGATCGCAGCTTCAGCGGCATGATCGGCTTCCGTGACCAGGTTATTTATACCCTCTTTATGTGAAACCTTAAAGTCATTATTGAAAAATCTTTTTAATTCTATACCACCAGCCTGTATAGCTTCAAGAAGGGTTTGTTTGAGCATCCGCAAAGATAATAAACCCCGATTCCTTAAAGAGAGAATAAGAATTTGATCTTTGCATCCGGGAACTGTTATTTTTGATAAAATCAACTGGTAAATAATCATACAGGAGTGCAGCTTTCAATAGTAATAGTAAATTATAACTCAGCATTTTTACTCGGGCAATGCCTGGATTCTGTAAAAAAAGCAAGTGCGGGAATCGAAACTGAAATTATTGTTGTCGACAATAACTCAACTGATGTAAGCCTGGATCACCTGCCGGATAAATTTACCAATGTAAAATTTATATATAACAGCAATAACATTGGTTTTGCAAAAGCCTGTAACCAAGGAAGTAGAATCTCTTCTGGAAAATATTTGCTTTTCTTAAATCCCGATACGATCATATCAGAAACAAGTTTGGCAGATTGTATTTCTTTTTTTGAACTACATCCTGATGCCGGCGCAGTAGGTGTAAGGATGCTTGATAGTAATGGGAAATTTTTAAAAGAATCTAAAAGAGGTGTTCCAACTGCATCCACGTCTTTTTACAAATTGTTTGGATTGACTGCAATTTTTCCTGCATCGGGCACTTTTGCAAAGTATTACCAGTCTCATTTGCCCGAAAAAGCAAATAACCCCGTTGAAATTTTGTCGGGAGCCTTTATGATGATAAGAAGAGACGTATTTGAAAAGACAAAAGGATTCGACGAAGATTTTTTTATGTATGGAGAGGATATTGATTTAAGCGTTCGCATCCGTCAGCTAGGCTACAAAAATTATTATCTGGGAGAAATTGCGATAACACACTTAAAGGGAGGAAGTACAACTTATAACCATAAGTATATAAAGGATTTTTATGACGCTATGAATTTGTTTGTAAAAAAACATTATAGGGATAAACCGGCGGGGTATATTTTATTTTTGCAAGCGGGAATTGAGTTTCGTAGAGCCCTGGCAAAGACGGCATTGCTTTTCCGTTAATCAATATAGCGCCATGCGTTTGGGTACATCATTGTATATTCGCCGCAATCCTTTGAACAATCGTAACTTAGTAAAACCCGAATGGCAAACATAATTGATATTAAGATTCCAAGAGTAATTGCTGCGGCATTGCGTCTTCCCCAGAATGATCCACATCGGCAGCAAATAAGGGTTTTGAAAAAGTTACTACGCAAAGCAAAGTTTACTGAGTTTGGGCAGCGATACCGTTTTGATGATTTATTGCTGAGCAAGCATCCGGCAAAAGGTTTCCAGGAGCTGGTGCCGGTACACGATTACAACAAAATTTATTCTGAGTGGTGGAAGAAAACATTGGAAGGAGTGCCCGATGTAGCATGGCCGGGAAAAATAAAATACTATGCACTTAGTTCAGGCACATCAGAAGCGGCCAGCAAATATATTCCGGTTACAAGAGAAATGCTGCGAAGCAATACGATCAATTATATAAAACAGCTTATCACACTTTTCAATTATGAAAACCTGCCTTATAATGCAGTGACAAAAGGTTTTTTAATGATTGGTGGTGCTACAGATCTGCAAAAAGGAAAAGCGGGTTGGTATGCTGGTGATCTCAGCGGTATTCTTGCCAAGAAGCGACCATTCTGGTTCCAGACATTTTATAAACCTGGAGGAAGGATTGCCGCTATGAAAGATTGGAAAGAGAAGTTAAACGAAATAGTTGAGCATGCACGTGATTGGGATATCGGCTACATTGTTGGCGTACCTGCCTGGTGCCAGATGTGTATGGAAATGGTAATAGACCATTATAAAGTGAAAAACATTCATGAGATATGGCCCAACCTTGGATTCTTTGTTCATGGAGGCGTAGCATTTGAGCCATATAAAAAGGGATTTGAAAAACTATTAGGTAAACCAATCGTATATATAGAAAATTATTTGTCGAGTGAAGGATTTATCGGGTATAAAACGAGGGAGCATGCAAAAGGAATGAAGCTTGTTCTTGATAATAATATCTTCTTTGAATTTGTTCCCTTTGACGATAAAAATTTTGATCAGGACGGCAACGTTATTGCTGATCCTGAGGTAAAGATGATCAATGAAGTGGAGGAGGGAAAGGAATATGCCCTTCTAATGAGCACCAATGCCGGCGCATGGCGATACCTGATCGGCGACACGGTAAAATTTGTTGATATGGAACATAGTGAAGTTGTAATTACCGGCCGCACAAAACATTTTCTTAGTCTAACCGGTGAACATTTGAGCGTCGAAAACATGAATAAGGCAATTGAACTTGCAAGCGAAGAAATGAACGTCAGCATTCCTGAATATACAGTCGTTGGATTTCCACATCAAAACTTCTTTGCGCATAAATGGTATATAGCAAGCAATGATCAATGCAACACCGAGCTGCTTAAAAATAAAATTGATCAGCACCTCCGCAAATTGAATGATGATTATGCTACAGAAAGAGACAGCGCCTTAAAAGAAGTTTTTCTTGAACAATTGCCCGAGGGAAAATTTATGAAATTCATGGAGCTTAAAGGTAAATTAGGAAGTCAGCATAAATTTCCCAGAGTAATGAAAGGAAAAATGCTGGCAGACTGGAACCGGTTCCTTGAAGACGGAAAGATCTGATAAATACATTGATCTTGCCGGGAAACTTACACCAACAAATATTTTCATTGATTAGTCCTCTTCTAAATCTTTATTTTAGTAATAATGTCTGAAGCCTTATTAAAAGGACTTACTCTTGGTTTATTACTGAGCATTTCAGTAGGGCCTGTTATTTTTTCTATCATAAAGCAAAGCCTGAATAGCGGACATCGTGGCGGTATTGCATTCATATTAGGCGTTTCTGCTTCAGACATTGCACTTGTGCTGGTCAGTAATGTATTTACACAGATATTCGGTTACATGGTGAAACATAAGAGCGTGATCGGGATTGCGGGGAGCGTATTTCTTATTTCACTGGGAATATTTTTTATTTTTTTTAAAAAAGTAAAAGTGGATGACAGTGGTGTCCAGGTTTTGCAACTAACCAAGAAAGACTATGTAAAAACATTTCTCTCAGGGTTTTTCATGAATACGCTTAACCCGGCAGTTTTTATTTTCTGGCTTACCACATCTACTACGCTTATCACACTTACATCAGAGAACAGGATCATTGCATTTGTCACCTGCCTTACTTTTGTGTTTGCAACGGATTTTTTGAAAGTGATGATGGCACAGAAGATCAGGAGAAAACTTACACCACACAATATTCAGATTCTTAGCCGTATCAATGGCGTTGTATTACTCGGTTTTGGTCTTGTACTGCTTTGGGGATTGATTTTTTATGCAGATAAAATCTAAAGTTTATTTTGCAGCTGATGAAGAGACAACTATTCTTAAAAAACCTTTGGAAATGGACAAAAAGAATTTTTATCTTCCTTTTTTTCCTGCAGCTTTTTTGCATCCTTCTCTTTAAATGGGTTAATCCACCAATTACAATGACACAATTAGTGAGTTATGTGAGCGGGCACGGATTAAAAAGAGATTATGTTGGTTGGAAGAGAATCTCCTATAATGCCAAACTCGCTGTCATTGCCTCCGAAGACCAGGTATTTCCTGATCATAGCGGGTTCGATTGGAAGAATATTAAAAAAGCGATGGCCTACAATAAAAAGAAACCAAATCGAATCCGGGGAGCAAGCACTATTAGCCAGCAGGTTTCAAAAAATGTCTTTTTATGGCAGGGGCGCGGTTGGATAAGAAAAGGTCTTGAAGCGTATTTTACTTTTATGATAGAGCTGATCTGGGGAAAAAAAAGAATTCTTGAAGTTTATTTGAACGTAATTGAGATGGGTAAGGGGATATTTGGAGCAGAAGCGGCGGCCCAGGCGTACTTTAATAAGCCAGCTACAGCACTATCAAGAACGGAGGCTGCCATGATAGCCGCTTGCTTACCCAATCCAAAAAGATATACTATCAAGCCTTTATCTGGTTATATTACTTTGAGAAGACAATGGGTGTTACAGCAAATGAATAATCTTGAAAGCGACCCTGATATCCGTGAAATAATTAACCAAGAAGAAAAAGCTAAAAAAAAGAAATAGATCAAAAGGTAACGTGTATTGTCTCACTGTTATGAGTCGTATAATAATTTTTTGCTTTAATTCCTAACCGGATATCGTACCTACCAGGTGGCAGACGCCGGGCTATTGATATATCGAAAGGAGACGCTTGTTTAGCTATTTCTTGTGCAGTTATTTCGAGGCTAAATTCCTTTACAATATTTTTCCCTTTAAAGATACCAATAAACAGCATGCCGTTTATTTCAGGATGAGACTGCAGGAAGTTTTGATATTCCCCTGGTACGCGAGGGGTAATATTGATCGTGACATGAGTGGAATCGAGATCGATATTTTTCTGTTTGATCATCATTCTAATCCCTCCTAATGCAGCATATAAACTATCAAACTTAAATCCTACCCAGCCTTTTTTTGTTTTTACAGAATCTGGAAAAGTATGAAGGCCATATATATCTGCGATAAAAACTTCTTTGCCTAAGAGATTTTTTTCCATGGGCCAGAAATCATAGTTGTTTCTCCGGTCCCAATATGGATTATGCGAATGAGATTCTATGCCGCTGTAAAACCAGAACAAAGAAGCCCGTTGATATGAATTGTTAAATACAACGGGGGTATTCCCGGTTTTTTCCATGATTGTTTCTGCCCATGCCTTATTATCATGGAATCTTTTTTTCACGGAATTATTTGGGCCAATATCAACAACGAGGTAGAGACGACCGGCAACAATTAATAAGAGAGAAATGAAGGCAATAACCCGCAATGGCTTTATCCATGAAATTTTCTCCATTATGAATTGATGGCTCAATACAATCAGGGGAATCAAAGCAGGCATTGTCCAGTTTACCTCCACCTTTCCCCGAAACGAACTTATTAAGAAAATTAGGTAGATGCCGATTAGGGTAAACTTCAATGCTTTTTCAGTTTTATCTTTTGTTTTATACCTAAAGGCAGCCGGCAAAAGAATAAAACCTGCTAACGGACCCGCAAGCAAAAATTGCCCGAGCAAATAATCGGTAGTATAGGAAAATTTGTAAGTACTTACGTTACTTTCAAAAAGATGGTAACGAAAGCTTACCCAGTCATGCTGCCATTGCCACAAAAGATGCGGCGAATAAATTAACAACACAAATAAACCAACCAGCCATGTTTGCCACCTGGTAAACAACTTAAGGTTTGAAATGAATGTAAATAGTACGATCAACAAGCCATGGTATTTTGTATAAAAAAGCAGGCTGATCCCGATGCCAAGTAACAATGCATTTTTCCAGTTTGTATCTTTTATAAAAAGCCGGTAGACATAAAAGAATATTGCTGTAAAAAATAAAAGTGGTGTATCGGGTACTGCAAGAAAGCCGGTAATTTGCAATACGCCGATGCTTAAAGCAATTGTATAAAACAGGAGTGGATTTTTTCTTGCCGTAAGAAATTCAACAATTAAGATTGTAAGTGTGCTAAGCAATGCACAAATTATTCTTACCCCAAGTTCATTATGAAACACTGCGTAGCCACTTTTAATTAAAAAAGCGATCATTGGGGGATGATCAAAATAGCCCCACGCGGGAAAACGTGAATACACCCAGTAATAAGCTTCGTCAGCTATGAGCTCGGTAAATGCAGATTGCAACAGCGCAAGTATTAGCCAGGCGCTATAGAAAAGAAGCCGATGATGTTTTTGAAAAAATGAATTCATTAATATCCGAAAGTACAATGTTATTTTATCCTGTGACCAGCTGATCCACTGCTTTTATAGCCTTATGCAATCTTTCATCATGATCTCCGCTTATATCTGCCCAGGGAGTTGATTGGTTTATCATGATGTCTTTATAAATATGGTAAAGCTTATCTCTTGTTATTAAGTCAGGGTATTCACGCAGTTCGTCTTTTACCCAGGCAAGATCAGTGTTACATAATAAATAAAGATCATATTTTCTTTCTACGATCTGTTCCAGTATCCATCGGTGGCACTTACCAAATACAAATTCACACCACACTTTCATTACGTACATTTCTGTATCAATAAAGAGCAGTGGTGCATGGTGAGTGGTGAATGGTGAATTGGGGTTAACTGCCGGCTGCTGACCGTTGACTGTTGACTGGATATATTCATCTTCCATTGCCAATTGCCCCTTTGCGATATACAACAGGTCATCATAAGTATAGTCCATTCCATGAGTAAGTAAATACGCTCTTGCAAACTCCGGGCACCATTGCGTATTGTAATGTAGTGCCAGCAATTCACACAAAGTGCTTTTGCCGGTAGATTCCGGGCCAATAACCGCGACCTTTATCAGCGGTTTCTGTTCCATGCTGGTTTTGCTTTAATGATTTTTTTGTAAACAGGACAGGTTTCTTCATGAGCATTTGGTAAATATCCGGTGCTCATTAAAAACTCATTTACAATTTCACCGCCTGTAAACCGGAATGTTTGCCTGAACAATTTTGTCCATTCTTCCCGTGTTTTCGGATGATGACGATCCAGCCAGTTTTTAAATGATTTGAATTCCTTCTGTAATTGAAGGATCTTTTTTGCATTTTCAATAGCGGCATTAATCTTTAAGCGATTTCGGATGATCCCCGCATCGTTCATTAGCCGCTTAAAATCCTTTTCTTTGTAAGCGGCTACTTTTTTAATATCAAAATTGTGATAAGCTTTTCGGAAACCTTCCTGCTTATTTAGAATGGTTGTCCAACTTAACCCAGCCTGGTTGATCTCGAGGATCAGCCGGCAGAAAAGTTCATTGTCATCATGAATTGGAAATCCGTAATATTTATCATGATACTCACGATGAACATTTTGTTCATCGGGCTTTAGCGAATTGATGAATTTGCAGTAGCTCATATTTAATTGTTAGTTGCCTTCTTTTTCCACTCGGCGAATCCCCAAACAGCCAATACGAAAAACAGGATATACATTAGTGTAAACAAATAAAACTCTTTATAGAAATTTAAAGGAATAGCGACGATATTGCTTAAAATCCATGCAAGCCAGTTCTCAATTTTTCTTTTGGCCATCCACCACATGGCGACAACCGCAGTTGATGAAACAAGGGAATCCAGGATGGGGGTATTACTATTGGTTACTTTGACCAAAACAAAATAAATAATTCCCCATGAAACCATAAATACAATAAACCCAATCGAAAGTTCTCTTTTGCTGCACCAGCTGATAGGATACGTTAAATGATATGCATCTTTTTTCTGAACCCAATTATACCAACCATAAATGCTCATAACGAAATAATAGATATTAAGTGTACCATCTGCATATAAAGGCGGATGCGAGTCGAAAAAATAAAGATAGGCCGCCAGCAGTACACCGATTATTCCTGTGGGATAAACTAATACGTTATTCTTACGGGCATACCACACACTTGCTATTTGTGTAACTGTGCTTACCCATTCCTGCCAGCTCGTTTGCTGTACATTTGAAATAAATTTTCCCCAGAAATCCAATGTTAGATTTTCCTGTAAACATAAATAAAAAAGCAAACCTTACAGGGTTTGCCTTGTCCTTCTGAATGTGAACGCTTCACCAAAAACAGCTTGTATCCTAACATGAGAAACGCGATTCCCTTTTATTACTGACCAGCATAAATAAATGATCAGGGCTTTGAACAAAATCTCGTAATAGTGCCCGGCTTCATATTTTTTGTTTTACGCCTTCTTTTTGAAAAACGGAATGATCTT
>CBFGXP010000079.1:0-16046 GCA_965652775.1 uncultured bacterium | reverse complement strand
TTTTTTTGCGACTTTTATGCAACCGATTGCAACATGAAGCCAAAAAAAGAAGTTACTATTTATGATATCGCGTTAAAGCTCGATCTTTCTTCGGCTACTGTTAGCCGTGCCTTAAAGAACCATCCCGCTATCAATAAAAACACAAAAAAGAAAATACAGGACGCCGCAAAAGAATTGGGCTATCGTCACAACACTTTCGCCAGTAATCTTCGCAAACAAAAAACAAATACGATTGGTGTTATCGTTCACGAGTTGAACAGTAACTTCATCACTTCTGTGCTGGCAGGAATTGAAAAGGTGACTGCGGAAGCTGGGTATGACCTTATTATAGCTCACTCATCAGAAAGTTTTGAGAAGGAATCGGCAAATGCATTGAATCTATTTCATAAAAGAGTTGATGGCCTCATTGCATCCCTTGCTTTTGACACACAAGGTTTGGATCATTATAAATCTTTTTCTGATAAAGCCATTCCTGTTATTTTCTTCGATCGTGTGGAAGAGAACAGTGACAGCACCAAAGTAATTATTGACAATTATAAATGCGGATACCAGGCCACACAACATCTTATCGACCAGGGATGCAACAGAATAGTTCTTGTAACAGCTAATTTGAAACGAAATGTATATGCGCAACGTCATAAAGGTTATAAAGATGCATTATTTGACAACAATATTCCCTTCAATGATGATTATGTACTGATAAAAGACCTTAGTGAGCAATGTGGCATTGAAGCAGCGTTGGAGATTTTAAAAATGAAACCCCTTCCTGACGGAGCTTTTATTACCAATGATTTTTCTGCTGCCGTCTGTATGCAAACATTGAAAGAACATGGAATTAATATCCCGGAGGATATTGCTATCGTTGGTTTTAATAATGATGCAATTGGGAAGATCGTGGAGCCGCAACTAACAACGATCGATTACCCGGGGATGGATATGGGTGAAATCGCAGCCCGTAATTTGATAAACCACCTGAAAGGCGTATCGAGTATAAAGCATACACAAACAATTGTAATAAGATCCGACCTCGTTATCCGGAAATCATCTCTTAGGAAAAAGGTCATTACTGGCAGGTAATTGTATTATGAAAAAAGGATTCTTGATCATATTAATATTATCATCTTCTGCGATAAGAGCAGAAGACGGATATGAATTATGGCTTAGATACAAACCTATTGAAAACAAGACGCTGCTTGCCTCCTATCGTTCTTTTTTTAAAGAAGTAATTCTAAATGGCAATTCGGCTACAATCCAGGTGATCAAAAATGAATTGACAAAAGCATCAACTGCCATGCTAGGTCAAACGCCGTTATTTTTTTCAGCAACAAATAAAACAGGCAGCCTCATAATTGGAACCCTGGAGAAAAAAGGAAATTCAAATTTTGGCAGCGAAGGGTTTGCTATTAATTCAGGAACTGTTAATCATAAACCATTGCTATACATAAATGCCAATACGGATATTGGATTATTATACGGGGTATTTCATTTATTGCGATTAATGCAAACACAACAGCCGCTTACTGCCATTAATATTATTTCTGCGCCTAAAATAAAATTGAGATTGCTTAATCATTGGGACAACCTCAATAGAACGGTCGAAAGAGGATATGCAGGCTTTTCAATATGGGACTGGCATAAACTTCCCGACTTTATCGATAAGAGATATACTGACTATGCCAGAGCCAATGCCTCGATAGGTATAAATGGTACAGTTCTTACCAATGTAAATGCTAATGCTGTTATTCTTACCAGATCATATCTGGAAAAAGTAAAAGCATTGGCAGATGTATTTCGACCTTATGGAATAAAAGTTTATCTAACCGCCAGGTTTAGTGCACCAATAGAAATTGGTCAGCTCAAAACTGCAGATCCATTAAACGATACAGTTCAAAACTGGTGGAACCAAAAAGCAAAAGAAATATATGAGCTGATTCCAGACTTTGGTGGTTTTTTGGTGAAGGCGAATTCAGAAGGCCAACCAGGCCCCCAGGACTATAATAGGACACATGCTGACGGGGCCAATATGCTTGCGGATGCCGTTGCTCCATTTAATGGCATTGTAATGTGGCGGGCATTTGTTTATAGCCAAACATCAAACGACAGGTATAAGCAGGCCTATGAAGAATTCAAACCACTTGATGGTAAGTTTCGAAAAAACATTTTGGTGCAGGTAAAAAACGGCCCAATAGACTTTCAGCCAAGAGAACCCTTCTCTCCTCTTTTCGGCGCTATGAAGCAAACCCCGCTGATGATGGAATTTCAATTGACACAGGAATATCTGGGCCAGGGAACACATTTGGTTTATGAAGCACCAATGTTCAAGGAGGTTTTGGATGCTGATACATACGCTAAAGGCAAGGGCTCAACTGTTGCTAAAATTGTGGAAGGCTCTCTCGACAATTATTCACTAAATGGAATGGCGGGTGTAAGTAATATCGGCAATGACATAAACTGGTGCAGCCATCCATTCGCTCAATCAAATTGGTATGCCCTGGGAAGATTAAGCTGGGATCATGATTTGTCTTCTGCACAAATTGCTGAAGAATGGATCAGGCAAACATTTTCAAATGACAAATCCTTTATTGAACCTGTACAAAAAATGATGCTTCGGTCACATGAAATACTGGTGAACTATATGACGCCACTTGGCTTGACGCATATAATGTATAATGGCCATCACTATGGTCCAATGCCATGGGGAAACACGCTGAATCGCCCGGACTGGAATCCTGTTTATTATCATAAGGCTGATTCAACTGGTATCGGTTTCGACAGAACCGTCACCGGAACAAATGCGCTGGCTCAATATGCACCCGAAGTACAAAAACAATTTAATGATATCAATAAATGTCCGGAAGATTATTTGTTATGGTTTCACCATGTGCCATGGAATCACAAGATGAGATCAGGAAGAACATTATGGGACGAACTGTGCTACAAATACTATAGCGCTGTTGATTCAATAAAAGGAATACAGCAACAATGGAATAAAATGGAAAAATATATTGACAAGGAAAGGTTCCACCATGTAAGGCAATTACTGATTATCCAGGTGAAGGATGCAATATGGTGGCGCAATGCCTGTTTACTCTATTTTCAAACCTTCAGCAAAATGCCGATCCCTTCACAGTATGAAAAACCAGATAAAACATTGGAATATTATAAAAACATCAGAATTTTATATGCACCCGGGAATTGATCAATCAAATTAAAACAATGACAACACAAACAAAAAGAGTGGCTATTGTTACAGGAGGTGGATCAGGTATTGGTTTAGCTATCGCAGAAAAATTTACACAAGCTGGAATCGAAACGATCATTGTTGGTCGGGATGAAAATAAATTAAAACAGGCAAAAGGAAAATTAGGTGAACATTGTCATGCGATGACTTGTGACCTCAGCAACCTTTCATCAATACCATCATTTGTTTGTGATGTGATCAAACAATTTGGACAAATAGATATTCTGGTAAACAATGCCGGCATCAACATGAAAAAAGATTTTACGGAGGTTACCGATGAAGATTTTCAAAAAATAATTACAACAAACCTTACGGCAGTGTTTGCGATAAGTCGTGAAGTAGTGAAACAGATGCTGACGCAAAAAAGCGGGTCTGTCATCAATATCAGTTCAATGGCTGCGCAATATGGGTTACCAAAGGTGATTGCATACTCAGCAAGCAAAACTGCTATTGATGGAATGACAAGAGCAATGGCAGTTGAACTTTCACCAAAGGGAATTCGTGTGAATGCAATTGCGCCTGGTTTTATTATCACTGACATGACTGATAAAGCCCTGAACAGTGATCCCGAACGAAAATCAAAGGTGTTCGGTCGTACTCCTATGGGTTATATGGGTCAGCCATCCGACATTGGTGATGCAGCATTGTTTTTAGCAAGCGATGCGTCAAAATATATTACCGGTGTTGTATTGCCGGTTGATGGTGGTAACAGTATTGGGTTTTAAATTTTTGTTGACGGACAGCCTGGCCCTGGTCAAACTTTACCTGCAAGTTTATCCAGAGCGAAGCGAAGGACTCCGTCCGGCACCTGAATTTCTATTGATCAATGAAACGAATTACGATCCTGATATTTTTTTACTTAACAGCTTTTATAAGTAAAGCTAAACTTGTATCTGAGACCAGGCAAGCAAATTCATTCTCCTTATCCGGGGCAGTCATCTATGTTGATAATGCGGATCACGCACTTGTCAGAAAATCTGCCGACTTATTACAACAGGACATTGAAATGGTGACGGGAAAAAAAACCACGATAGTTAATAAAATACCTGCAGCAACTACGGGTGTTATTATTGTGATTGGCTCTATCGACAGATCTTCACTCATCAAAAGATTGATTGCTGAAAAAAAAATTCAAAATACCATTAGAAATAAATGGGAAGCATACCGTGTTGAATCAATTACAAATCCATTTGCAGGGTTCAAAAATCTTGATATTTAAAACGATTACCATGAATAAAGGAAATTTAATTTTATTGTTCGCAGTTGCAAGCTTTATAGTTTCCTGCTCAGGCAGTAAAAAAACGGTTTCATCATCATCTGGTGAACCGACATTAAAAGAAGCTTATAAAAACGACTTTATGATCGGCGCTGCGTTAAATGCTGAACAGATCGAGGAAAAAGAAGCGAATGCAGCTGCATTAGTGCCCCAGCAGTTCAACGCTGTTACTCCGGAAAATATTATGAAAGCAGAGATCATTCATCCGGAATGGAATCGTTACAATTTCGATCTCGCTGATAAGATTGCCGAATACGGTAAAAAGTACAATATGAAAGTGAATGGACACACGCTCATCTGGCATAGTCAATTGCCGGCATTTGTACACAATATCAAAGATGCAGATTCAGTAAAACAATTCTTTACAGATCATATAACAACTATTGCAGGCCGCTATGATGGGAAGATAGCATCCTGGGACGTGGTAAATGAAGCATTGGAAGAAGATGGCTCAATGCGTAAATCTGTTTTCCTTGATAAACTGGGCGAGAATTTTGTAACAGAAGCATTCCGTTTAGCACAGAAAGCAGCTCCGAATACAGAATTGTATTACAACGATTATAATATCGAACAACCAAGGAAAAGAGCCGGTACCGTTAAATTAATAAAGAATATCCAGACAGCCGGAGTACGAATTGACGGTGTGGGAATACAAGGTCATTGGCATGTTGGTCGTGTACCTTTCAAAGAGATCGAAGAGAGTATTCTTGAATATTCAGCATTGGGTATGAAAGTGATGTTCACCGAACTTGATATAGAGGTGTTGCCCCGCAATTTCCAGGGTGCCGATGTAAGTCAGCGGGTCGCATCAAACCCGGCATTGAATCCTTATGTAAACGGTTTGCCAGACAGTGTACAGCATCAGCTGGCTTTGGATTATGAAAATCTGTTCAAGCTCTTTTTAAAACATAAGGATAAAATAACGCGTGTTACATTTTGGGGAGTGAATGATGGACAAAGCTGGTTAAATGGCTGGCCGGTTCGCGGTCGCACAAATTATCCATTATTATTCGACAGGCAGTTTAAACCCAAACCCGCCTATTACAAAGTGATTGGATTGAAAACAAATCCTGCTCCAGCAAAGAAACCATTCTAATTCCAAAACCAGCACAATGAATAAAAACTCACAAAGGCTTTCTGTTATTGAAAAGATCGGTTACAGTCTCGGTGATCTTGCAGCTAACCTCATTTTTCAAACATTGGTAACGTTTCTTGCTTTCTTTTATACTGACGTATATAAGATCCCGGCAGGAAAGGCAAGTTTCATTATTACATTTTTTGGTTTTGTCGGCGCATTTTTTAACGTGATCATGGGCATCATTGCCGACAGGACAAATACACGCTGGGGAAAATACCGGCCATGGATCCTATGGACAGCAGTGCCTTTTGGTGTTATTTCTCTTTTGGCATTTAGCACACCGGATCTCAATGAATCCGGGAAACTGATCTATGCTGCTGTCACCTATTTTCTTTTGGTAATTGTATACTCGGCTAACAATCTCCCCTATTCTGCTTTAAGTGGCGTACTTACCGGTGATATGAAGGAAAGAAACAGTCTTTCCTCCTATCGCTTCGTTGCAGTCATGGTAGCGCAATTTATCATTCAGGCCTTATTACTCCCCCTGGCATTGTCAATTGGCCATGGTGATAAACAAAAGGGTTTTGAAAGTGTGATGTTGTTCTTCGCTATTGTCGGTGTCATTTGTTTCATCATTACTTTTTTAACCACAAGAGAAAGAGTAAAGCCAGTAGTAGAACAAAAAAATACTATTAGAAGCGATTTGAAAGATCTATCGAAGAATAAACCCTGGATCATCATGCTATTCCTCACGATCATGGTATTCATTACCCTGGCATTGAAAGGAGGCATGAATATTTATTTCTTTAAATACTATTTAAACCACGATGCAGAGGCACAATTCCTGGAGAATATCGGTTTTAATAACTTTATCGCTGGCTTGAACAGGATGCTTACGGGCATGGGCCTCGGGAATTTTGAATGGCCACAGGACCCGCCATCCTCAGCCAATAGTTTATTCAATGCGGGTAGTATTATTTTTATGATCGTCGGGATCATGTTTAGCAAACCCTTGGCAGACCGGTTTGGTAAACGAAATATATTCGGAATTTTTCTTGTATTGTCTGCCTTATGCCTGATGATGTTTTATTTCTATTCGCCAAATTCAGTCGGGCTGGTTATACTTACACATATTTTTCATGGGTTTCTATATGGAATAACTATTCCTATTCTCTGGGCTATGATCGCTGACGTTGCAGATTTCAGTGAATGGAAAAACAACCGCCGGGCAACAGCCATCATCTTTTCTGCCATGATATTTGGTTTAAAGATTGGCCTGAGTCTCGGCGGTGGCCTTGGCGCTTTTTTCTTAAGTAAATATGGATATGTTGCAGATGCATCACAACAAACACCTGAAGCGATTAACGGCATCAGGATGTCGGTAAGCATTTATCCTGGTCTCATTTTTATTGCCGGCGCTGCATTGCTTTTCTGGTACTCAATTGATAAACGAATGGAAACAACTATTGAGACAGATCTCAAAGAAAGAAGAAAAGAAGCTGCAATCGTGGCCGTTTGAAGAAACAGCGAAAGAAACTGATTTTGAAACATATATTAATTCGAAAAACTTAATTACATGCCAGCGGAAAGTATAACACAAATAGATTTTGAAGAATTGAATCGCAAAGCGATTTCACAGCCTTTGGTAAATCATATTTACATAGCTGACCCATCAGCTCATGTATTTAACGGGAAAATTTACATCTACCCGTCGCATGATATAGAAAATGATATTCCTTTCGATGACCTGGGAAGTCATTTTGCCATGGAGGATTATCGCGTGATATCAATGGATGCTCCGGGTGGTGAGGCACGCGATAATGGTGTGGCGTTACATGTGAATGATGTACCATGGGCTGATAAACAAATGTGGGCCCCTGATGTTGCAGAAAAAAATGGTACGTATTATTTATTCTTTCCGGCAAAAGATCATGACGGAATATTTCGAATTGGAGTAGCAACCGGTTCTTCACCAGTCGGTCCTTTTACACCACAGCCTGAAGCAATCAAGGGAAGTTTTTCGATAGACCCGGCCGTATTTAAAGATGATGATGAAAGTTACTACATGTACTTTGGAGGTCTTTGGGGCGGTCAGCTGCAACGCTGGAGAAATGGATCATTTAAAGCGGACGGTGCTGGCCCTTTTGCACATTTACCTGGTGATAACGAACCGGCATTATGTCCAAAGGTTGCAAAAATGAGAAATGACTTACTTGAATTTGCCGAAGATCCAAAGGATGTTATGATAACAGATGAAAACGGCAATCCAATGCTTGCAGGCGATAATGAGAGAAGATTTTTTGAAGCAAGTTGGGTGCACAAATACAATGGTAAATATTATTTCTCTTATTCTACCGGTGACACGCATTATTTATGTTACGCTATTGGAGATAATCCTTATGGTCCATTTACTTATGCCGGGCGCATTCTTAATCCTGTAGTTGGCTGGACCACGCATCATTCGATTGTGGAATTTAAGAGCCGGTGGTATTTATTTTATCATGACAGCAGCCTGTCAAAAGGCGTTACGCATTTGCGTTCGGTTAAAGTAACCGAAATTGAATATGATGAGTATGGAAAAATAAAAACAATAGACCCTTACAAACCTAATAAGTGAAAATGAAAATAATAAAAACAACGTTGTTGTTCATTCAGTTAGTAATAACTACCGTGACATTAAAGGCACAGGCATTTACCAATCCTATTTTAGCTGGCTATTATCCTGATCCAAGCATTTGTCGGGCGGGAGATGATTTTTATCTGATCAATTCATCATTTGCATTTTACCCAGGCATTCCTATATTTCACAGCAAGGATCTGTTGAACTGGAAGCAAATTGGCTATGCCCTGGATCGTCCCGAACAGTTAGACCTGGAGGGACATGGCGTATCAAGAGGATTGTTTGCGCCATCCATCACTTATCATAAAGGAATATTTTACATTGTATGCACACAGGTTGACAGAGTCGGAAATTTTGTTATCACGGCAAAAGATCCAAAGGGCCCATGGAGTAATCCAGTTTCATTACCTGAAGTAAATGGAATTGATCCTTCATTATTTTTTGATGATACGAAAGCATATATTGTTTATAACAGTATCCCGCCTGAAAATAAACCGCTTTATGGAGGTCACCGAACAATTAGAATGAGAGAGTTTGATGCGAAAGATCTAAAAACTGTTGGCGAGGAAATTATAGTGGTAAATGGAGGAACGGATATTAATAAAAAGCCTGTATGGATCGAAGCTCCACATATCATAAAAAGAGATGGCTGGTATTATTTGATCTGTGCTGAAGGCGGAACAGGTTATAATCATTCCGAGGTTATTTTTCGAAGCAAGTCCGTTGAGGGTCCTTATATTTCTTATGAAAAAAACCCCATTCTTACCCAACGACATTTGGATACTTTACGCAAGCATCCCATCACCACAACAGGTCATGCTGATTTTGTAGAAGGAAAAGATGGAAAATGGTGGGCCGTTTTTCTTGGCTGTCGTCCGTACGAAGGAGATTTTTATAATACCGGCCGGGAAACATTTATGGCTCCTGTGGAATGGAAAGACGGCTGGTTGCAATTCAATTTGGGTGGCGATGAAGTAAAATACTCTTACCCGATCAATGCAACTATCGATAAGAATGCAGAAAAATTCAGCGGCAATTACCTTTTCCGTGATGAGTTTAACACCGCAAATCTTAATGTACGATATAATTTTTTGAGAACGGTCAAAGAGAAATGGTATAGTTTATCTGGTGGAGCACTTAGCATCAAAGTCAGACCTGAAACATGTGGAGGCAGAAGCAATCCATCTTTTATTGGATTTCATCAACCTCATTTGAAGGGCCATGCAAGTACATCTATGCGTTTTATGGCTGCAAGTCAAAATGAAAAAGCTGGGTTACTGATCTTCCAGAATGAAAAAAATCATTATTTCCTCTGCCAGTCAGTTAAAGATGGCAAGCAGGAGGTCCAGTTATATAAAGGAGATTCACTGATCGCGTCAGCGATTATCAATGTAACAAAAAACGGGTTGCAACTAAAAGCAGAAGCAAAGAACAGTAAGTACGCTTTTTATTATGCTGTTAAAAAAGATAGCTGGCAATTGCTGGTGGATAATGTTGATGGAAAATACCTGAGTACGAAAGTTGCCGGTGGATTTGTTGGTTGTTTATATACGATGTATGCAACATCAAACGGCAACCCTTCAAATAATGAGGCCGTCTTCGATTGGTTCGAATGTAAAAATGATGACGATGTTTATAAGAATAAATAAACTTTTATGAGGCATATTCTTTTTTGCATTCTGTCGCTGATTTCTTTTGGTATAGCTGCGCAGGATTACAAATCATTTCCGATGTGGGATCCGTCCTTGCCGATGGAACAAAGAGTGAATGATGCAGTAAGCCGACTGACATTAGAAGAAAAGGTGAAACAAATGCTTAATGCGACACCAGCTGTGCCAAGACTGGGTATTCTTGCTTACGATTGGTGGAATGAAACATTGCATGGCGTGGCGAGAACACCATTTAAAGTAACATCCTATCCGCAAGCGATCGGAATGGCGGCAACCTGGGATACCTTCTCATTATATCGCATGGCAGATTTTTCAGCACTCGAAGGAAGAGCGATATATAACAAAGCGGTTGAATTGGGAAGAACAAGAGAAAGATATTTGGGATTAACATACTGGACGCCGAACATCAATATCTTTCGGGATCCACGCTGGGGACGTGGCCAGGAAACTTACGGCGAAGATCCTTTCCTGACTGCAATGCTTGGCCGCGCCTTTGTTCGCGGTTTGCAAGGAGAGGATCCGAAATATTTAAAAGCGGCCGCATGTGCCAAACATTTTGCCGTGCATAGCGGCCCGGAGCCATCGCGGCATGTTGATAATTTTAATCCTTCTACGTATGATCTCTGGGATACTTATTTACCGGCTTTCAAGGAGTTAATTGTAAAAGCAAATGTTGCAGGTGTGATGTGTGCTTATAATGCGGTCAATTCTCAACCTTGTTGTGCAAATGACCTGTTGATGAATGATATTTTGCGCAAGCAATGGAATTTTACGGGTTATGTTACCAGTGATTGCTGGGCGATAGATGATTTTTTTAAATACCATAAGACGCATAAAGACTCAGTGACAGCAGCAGTAGATGGCGTAATGCATGGAACAGATATTGAGTGTGGTACTTCAGTTTATTATACTTTATATAATGGCGTAAAAACTGGTTTGATAAAGGAAGAACAATTGGATGTGTCCTTGCGAAGATTATTTATGATCCGTTATCGTCTTGGCATGTTTGATCCGCCATCAATGGTAAAATATGCACAAACACCAGCATCTGCCTTAGAAGCACCCGACCACAAGGCTCTTGCTTTAAAAATGGCACAACAAAGTATTGTATTGTTGAAAAATGAAAACAATACGCTGCCGTTGAAGAAGACAATTAAGAAGATCGCAATCCTTGGCCCGAATGCAGATAATCGTATTTCGGTTTTAGGAAATTATAATGGTAATCCGTCGAGAGTTATTTCATTGCTGGATGGACTAAAGGAGAAACTGGGAAACAGTGTGGAAATAATTTATGAACCTGCAATTAATTTTATCAATGACACCATGCTGGCTTATGAAGATATAACGAATCAGTATGGTTTGGAAGGAAATAAAGGGTTTAAAGCTGAATATTTTAATAACCGTGAATTGCAAGGGAATGCCGTAATAACAAAAACTGAAAACAAGATCGATAACTTTTGGCAGGAAGGCCAGCATGTTGTTGAGGGAATCAAAGCCAATGATTTTTCTGTTCGGTATACTTCTAATTATACAGCAACAAAGGATGGTTTCATCACATTTGAAGTAGAAGCTGATGATGGTTACCGGTTTTTAGTGAATGATAGAACAGTGATCAATGCATGGCAGCGTAATCGCTGGGGGGCGAGAACGTACAGGCTTCAAACAAAAAAAGACTCGGTTTATAAATTAGTATTGGAATACTGGCAAGGCGAAGGCAAAGCAAATGTTGCACTTCGTGCAGGTAATTTTAAAAGAACAGATTTTGCAGCAGTTGCCAACAAGGTGAAGGATGCTGATGTGATCATTTATGCTGGTGGTATTTCACCACAACTGGAAGGTGAAGAAATGCCGGTCAATGCTCCCGGATTCAATGGAGGCGACAGGACTTCTATCCTGTTGCCCGCTGTCCAAACAGAATTGATGAAAACGTTGAAGTCGACCGGAAAGCCCGTTGTATTTGTGATGATGACAGGCAGCGCTATTGCTATTCCATGGGAGAACGAGAATATACCGGCGATCATCAATGCCTGGTATGGCGGTCAAAGTGCTGGCACTGCAATTGCGGATGTTTTATTTGGCGATTATAACCCGGCTGGCCGACTACCGGTTACTTTTTATAAAGGTGACAACGATTTGCCTGGCTTTAGCGACTATTCGATGAACAACAGGACCTATCGTTATTTCAAAGGTGAAGCCCTGTATCCTTTTGGGTATGGTTTAAGTTATACTAGTTTTAAATATGATATGCTGAAAGTTCCAGCGACTGCTTCGGCGGGCAAAAATGTAATAGTAAGTGTGAGAGTAACTAATACCGGAAAATTAAATGGCGAAGAAGTTGTACAATTATATATTTCACATCAAGGCATTCAGCGTAAGGCACCATTAAAAGCTTTGAAGGGCTTCCAGAGAATTTCTTTGAAGGCTGGTGAAAGTAAAACTATCTCATTTACACTTACACCTGAACAATTATCATTGGTAGGTGAAGATGGAAAAATGCTGGATGCAAAAGGAAAAGTTATGCTAAGCGTTGGGGGTGGGCAGCCGGGTGTAAAAAATAAAACAACCAGTAATGTAATTAGTGGAACTGTAACTATAAAATAAAACAACTTATGAGAAAGATTTTTCTATTAATTGGATTGATCACCGTAAACTTTCTTTCTGCCCAGAACACGATTGTGCTAAATGCAGATAAAGGAAAAGATATCATAGATAAAAATATCTATGGTCATTTTGCTGAGCACCTGGGTCATTGCATTTATGGTGGCTTTTATATTGGTGACAGCAATAAAACTATTCCGCATAAAGACGGTGTCCGGTTAGATGTCATCGATGCATTAAAGAAATTAAAAGTACCTGTGCTTCGCTGGCCGGGGGGGTGTTTTGCCGATACCTATCATTGGAAAGATGGTGTGGGTCCCAAAAAAGAAAGACCATCTATGCTGAATATATGGTGGGGGAATGTAAAAGAAGATAACAGCTTTGGTACAAATGAGTTTTTGAATATGTGTGAGTTGTTAGGTGCTGAACCATATTTAAGTGGCAATGTTGGAAGCGGTACTCCACATGAACTGGCTGATTGGATCAAATACACCACACATCCAAATGGAAGCAGCCCTATGACCGATCTGCGCCAAAAGTATGGAAGACCCAATCCATGGAAAGTAAAGTTTTGGGGGTTGGGCAATGAAGCCTGGGGTTGTGGGGGCAACATGAAGGTTGAATACTATGCAAATGTGTATCGTCAGTACGCAACTTTCATGACCAACTGGAACAACAGTGACAAGCTCTATCGCATTGCTTCCGGTGCATCTGATGATGATTATCACTGGACGGAAGTTCTGATGAAAGAATTACCGCCTAATATGTTTGATGCGCTCGGTTTGCACCATTATTCCGTCATCAATTGGAGCAAAAAAGGATCAGCCACCAATTTTTCTGAAGAAGAATATTTCACTACCATGAAAAGAGCGTTGCAGATGGAGGAGTTAGTAACGAAGCACAGCGCTATCATGGATAAATATGATCCCCAAAAGAAAAAGCATTTGGCAGTTGATGAATGGGGTGGTTGGTACGATGTGGAACCCGGAACCAATGGCGCATTCCTCTTTCAACAAAACACAATGAGAGATGCAGTACTTGCCGGGGCTACGTTGAATATCTTTAATAATCATTGTGACAGAGTAAAAATGGCAAATCTTGCCCAGATCATTAATGTATTGCAAGCCGTGATATTGACCAAAGAAGAAAAACTCGTCCTCACTCCTACTTATCATGTAATGGAAATGTATAATGTGCACCATGACGCAACCATGCTTCCGTTAGAAGTTACCAGTAATAAATATATTTTGGGAAAAGATACATTGGTCGCTGTGTGGGCTTCGGCATCAAAAGACAAAAACGGATCAACTCATATTTCTTTGGTGAATGTAGATGCGAAGCAGGCACAACCTGTTACTATAAATGTCAAAGGAGCTAATTATAAAACTGTCAGTGGAAGAATTTTAACATCAGACAAATTACAGAACTATAACAGCTTTGAAAACCCGAATAAAATTGTTCCTGCAGTATTTAATGGAGCAAAATTGAATGGTTCAAATCTGAACTTAAGCATTCCACCATATAGTGTGGTGGTTTTAGCATTAAAATGAAAAAAAATCATAAACATCTGTTTATTTTAATCCCGGTGCTTATCGGTAGCTTTTGTTCTGCACAACAGGTAAAAGCCAAAGGGCCTGGTTCTATTAAAATTAAAGTTGATAGTGCATTGACTATTTCATCCAAAGGCCAGCCATTGCTGACCTATCAGTTCAAAACCATTTATCCTCCACCAGGAATTGATACCAATTATAAACGTAGTGGTTTTATCCATCCTTTATATGCGCCCCACGGGCAGGTGCTCACCAATATTCAACCCAAAGATCATTATCATCATTATGGTATCTGGAACCCGTGGACACATACTTTTTTTGAGGGCGACACCGTCGATTTCTGGAACATCAAGGGGCACCAGGGTACGGTGCGATTTGTAAAATTCACTTCACAGAAGAGCAATTCACAATATTCGGAATATACCGCCCTTCATGCCCATGTTGTATTCAAAAAAGATGGAGGCGAAAAAGTTGCCTTGAATGAATGGCAAACTGTCCGGGTTTATGATCCGGCGAATAATAAGGATCAGTACATCGTTGACATCACTTCAAAAATGAGTTGTGCATCTCAGAGCCCTTTATTAATTGTTGCTTATCGTTATGGTGGTTTAGGTTGGCGTGCTACCGAGTTTTGGGATAAGGATAATTCTGAAATGCTAACATCAGAGGGAAAAACAAGAGAAAACACCGATAACACGAAAGCGAAATGGATAATAGTGCATGGTTCTTTACCTGGCAATGATGAAGGCGGAATTGTTATGTTATCGCATCCTTCGAATTACAATCATCCTGAGCCGTTGCGTATCTGGGATAAGAAAGCAAATGGAGGACGTGGTGATGTGTTTGCAAATTTTGCCCCGACAAAAGATAAAGACTGGTTACTTGAACCTGGAAAAATTTATACATTAAAATACAGATTGGTTGTGTTTAACGGAAAGTTTGACGCTGTGAAAGCAGAAAGTGCATGGAAAGCGTTTATCAAGGAAGTAAAATAAGATGAAACGTGAAAACTTGTCTCACGTTTCACCTTTCACGTTTGAGGAAAGGTAAATAGAATTACAGGAAGCTGAAATGTGCGACGCAACAGGCGATGCTATGAAAAACCAAAGCTGACCACACAAAAATATTCATCAAAAAACTTAGCATGATGAAAAAGAATAAGCAATCACGTCGCGAGTTTTTGAATAACTCCATCAAAGCATCCGCATTGCTTGCAATTCCTTCTATTGTACCATCAAGCGTGTTTGGAAAAAATGCACCAAGCAATCGTATCAATGTAGGTGCCATTGGTACGGGGCGTATATCACGGGGTCATGATATGCCCGGCGTATGGCGATATGATTATGCACAACTGATGGCCGTATGTGACCTTGATTCAATAAGAGCCGAACAAGGAAAGACTTTAGTGAATGAATATTATACAAAGAGAGATGGTAAACCTTTTGATGGTGTGAAGATGTATACGGACTATCGGGAGCTGTTACAAAATAAAGACATTGATGCAGTGCTGATAAGTACCCCGGATCATACACATGCAATGATCGGTGCGGCTGCGGCCCGTGTAAAGAAACATATCTATATGCAAAAGCCTGCATCGTTGACGATCGCTGAAGGAAGATTGATCAGTGATGTAGTTACAAAAAGTGGCGTGAAGTTCCAGATCGGAAGCCAGCAGCGGAGCAGTGAGCAGTTTCGTTATGCAGCAGAGTTGGTTCGTAATGGTCGCATTGGTGAATTGAAAACAGTTTATGTTGGCTTACCAGGCGATCCGCCAGGAGGTAAAAAAGAAGAAATGCCTGTTCCAAAAAATCTCAACTATGATATGTGGTTGGCTTCAACGCCTGAAGTTTACTATACAGTTGATCGTGTACATCCCCAGGCTGGGTATGATCGGCCGGGTTGGTTACGTTGTGAACAGTTTGGTGCTGGCATGATCACAGGTTGGGGTGCTCATCATATTGATAGTGCTCATTGGGGAATGGGAATGGAAAGCAGTGGTCCTGTTGAAATATG
>CBFGXP010000078.1:0-16229 GCA_965652775.1 uncultured bacterium | reverse complement strand
TAACATTGACGGAAAAGAAATAAATGAAGTTAAAGAAGAGTGGAAGCATTTTTTAAAAAGAAGTAATGAGAATGGATTTATGACAGACATGGCTAATTTCTTACTACGGGGTAAAGTAAATAGTACAATCAGGCTGGGCTTGTTGAGAAACGGTAGAAAATTTACTGTTACAATAAAAAGATCAGGGTTGAATAGATTTTTTGGTATTCCATTCCACTTTCAGGATGAATATGAAACCTGCCAATTCCTGGAAAAGGAAATTGGTTACATCAAAATGGGCAGTCTTAAACAAAACCAGGTTGATAGTGTGTTGGATGCTTTTGAAAAGACAAAAGCGATCATTTTTGATCTGAGAGCGTATCCGCAAGGTACTATTGATCTCATTGCTTCAAGGATTACTTGCCAGGAAATAAAAACAGTACAGTATGAGAAACCTTTTGTTACCGCTGGCTATATCAAAGGAGATGATTTTGATAGCGCTTCTTTAATATCTTATAATACTATAAAACCGCTGTATACGGCTAAGTGTTATAAAGGCAAGGTTGTGGTCCTGGTTAACGAAGCGACAGTGAGTTCCGGAGAGTTTTCTACTATGGTATTGCAGGCGGCTTCTTCCAATACAACAACTATTGGCAGCCAGACCGCAGGCGCCGATGGAGCTATTACACAAGTCGTCTTTCCTGGGGGTTATATTGGCCAATTTTCTGGGTTCGGCGTTAAGTATCCAGATGGAAGACAAACACAGCGTATAGGGGTAAAGATCGACATTGAAGTAAAACCAACCATTGCTGGGTTCAAAGCAGGAAAAGATGAAGTGTTGTTGCGGGCAATTGAGTTCATTAAAAAGGGGAAATAGTTTTTGAATCATATTCTTAAAGGACCCGATACCTTTTAATTTTTCCAATGGCAACAGATGAAGAAGAAGGAAACACTTCAAATTGCAGAAGATATAGTTCTTATCAAAAATTAATGTCAATTAAAAAATAAGTAACTTTTATAACAAATAAACAAAAATGAAACCGTTCTTTAGCTTGCTCCTCACTTTATGCATTTTCATCCTTAACGCACAAAACTCTTCAAATGATTTGCTGAAGCAACAGTTGATAAACGATTGGGAACGTGCCAAAGCCTACACGCAGGAATATCTCGACGCGATGCCTGCTAACCAATACAATTTCCAGGCAACCGATAGTATACGCAGCTTTGCGCAGCAAATGCTCCATCTGGCACAAGCAAACGCAGGAATGGCCTTTTTTGGTACAGGCTATCAAAATAGTGCAATTCAAACTATGTTCCTTAAACCTGCCCAGGCCTTTGAAAAATCTGTTTCGCTCCAAAGCAAAGATTCCGTAACTCATTACGTAAATACGAGCTACGACTTTATGATCAATGCAATAAAGAATTTGGATCTTGCCAAAATGCATGAGGTCATCACACAGGATATGCCCGGAGGTAAACGCAGTGCCACCCGCTTAGGTTGGTTACTCAAAGCATTCGAACATCAAACACATCACCGTGGACAATGCACTGTTTATCTCCGCCTGTCAGGTATCCGACCTCCTGCTGAAAAATTGTGGTAGTCGTAAAGGCAAGAGTTGACGGTCACTCAGTGGAAGTGTCGTTAAAGGTATACCATCACCAATAAATGAGAATGCACTTCTCCGTCTTTGAGTATGTATTAAGAAGGTGTGCGAAATAATCTTTATTCATCCACCTTATTAAATTAAAATACGAACGGGGATATGGAATCCCTACATTTAATTATATTTATAATTAATCATCACACTTAACCTGTTATTACGCCTGCGCCACCAGCATAAACTTTTTTCTAGTATACAAATACCACCGCCATGGCCAAACCACCCGTCGATAAAATGACTAAAGAAAGAAAAGAAGCTTTTAAAAAATTAAATATTGACCCCAACGACCGCATCATACTATCACTTGACGGCGGCGGCATGCGGGGAATACTGACGATCCAGTTATTAAAAAAACTGGAAGAGGTTGCCGGCATTCCCTGTTACGACCTGGTTGATATGGTAGCCGGCACTTCCACAGGTGGCATCATTGCCGGTTTGCTCGTCCGCGGATTGAATGCAAACGAGATCGAAGAAAAATATGATGAGTTGATCAAAGAAGTTTTTCATAAACGACCGATAGGTAATCGCTTTATCAATCCGCCCCAGTATAGTAAAAAAAGATATCGTGAACTATTGAAAGACATAATAGGCAATCTTTCTTTACAAGAAGCCTGCGAAATAAAAGATCTTGATGTTATGATAACTTCAAGAGATATGTCTGCCGCTGAAGAAACTTTTTTTACCGCTTTTAAGCAAGCAGATGGCAGTTACCATGGCACATATAAAGAAGTTCTGTTAAGGGCCGTGATGGAATCAACCATGTCAGCGCCAACTTATTTTTTTCCACTAGAAAGATTCGTAGATGGCGGAGTAACTACGCATAACAATCCGAGTCTTGGCGCTTTTATCGAATCTATTTCTTATAGTACCCCGAAAGATGAAGATGGAAAACGAAAACCTTCGGCTTATAAACTTCCAAATGTTACAGTGTATAGTTTTGGTACAGGTGCAACACAACGGTTTATCAAGCCAACAAGAACCTTGAACCCCAAAGGAAATGATATAAAATTCTGGCTTGACTGGTTGATCAATGAAACAAGTGAAGATGCCAGCTCCGTGCAGGAAAATACTTTTCGTTCATTGATGATAAATAATTCCGTCAGGTACAAACGCTACCAGATATCTCTTGATCCACCGGCATTAAAAAAACTACCCAATACGGACGACCTGGATAAAAAAATTTACGGTTCGAAATGGCTTTGGGACCTTGATGAAAAATCGCTGGCGAAAATAGACATGGCAAATCTTACACATTATCCTTTGATGAAAATTATAGGTCGCCAAATGGCAGCCTATATCATGGAGTCAAAAAATGGTTTTAAGGAAGACCTCGTAAACAGTAACGGCAATGATCAATTGGTAACTTTCTCCGGCGATGTAACAAGGATAAGAACACAAATGAGCAGTCCCGAATGGCTGGATAATTTTCCTGCATAACAGTTTTCCTGCAGACAAATGCATTCAAACGCTTTGTGGTGCTACATTCGTATGTTGTCAAAGCGACGGATGCCGACTATTTCCCCTGGTTTTTTAAAACAGCTCAAGCCGATCATTGATCAATCATCAAAACCGATTTTGCTCTGGATCTATGAATGAAAAATCCCGCCTGGTGATTTCAGACGGGACTATTTTATTTCTATATGCTTTGTTTATTGTTCTTCTCCACCTTCTTCTGAATCGGTAGAATCATTCTCTGAATCTCCACCTGCTCCCTGCGCTTTAAAGCTTTTTACCAATTGAGCATCCATGGTAACATCTATACTTAACGCTTTTCCTACAGGACAGGTATTTTTTGCCTCCTCTGCATATTGCGGAAAATCTTTGGCTTTTAACTTTGGTACTTTAGCTCTTACATCAAGGTGGCTGCCTGTTATCACTCCCGCTTCAAGCGTCACTGTACATTTAGTTTCAATGCGGCTGGGCGTAAATCCTGCTGCGCCTAAAACAAAACTCAGCTTCATAGAAAAACAACCTGCGTGTGCCGCGGCAATCAATTCTTCAGGATTTGTATAGTTTCCGTCCTCAAAACGGCTCCTGTAATCATACGCTTTATTTTTTATTACCCCGGATTGAGTGAGCAGTTTGCCACTCCCTTCTTTACCAGAGCCTTTCCAGTTGGCGGTTGCTGATCTTTTCATGTGTAAATTTTTTGGTTTGTAATTAATAATAGATTGCAACTTCCTACGAGTTGCATAGTGAAAATAAAATTAGGGTTGGACCTGGTCTTCCATTTCAGCCAGCCGTTTTTCCGGCTCGTTATACTCGATTATAAAATTATTTTTTCCTTCTCCCAGCACAATCTTAAGAAATTTTTGCTGTACCAGTTCAAGCAAACTTAAAAAAAGAAAAATGGCATGCACCCGGTTATCACAATTGCCAAAGATCTTTTCAAAAGCAAGTGTTTTCTCCTCCTGGGCTTTAGAAAGCATATAGTCCCTGCTTGCTTCCATCGTGTATTCATAACGAATAACTGTATGAACCGGTTTATTTTTGGTATCCTGGTAGCGTTGCATCACTCTTTCAAATGCACGCATCAGTCTGAACATTGTGACGGTTTGTATCTCTGTACCCTCCGCTGCTTCCTCTCCTATCTTAGATAATTCTTTTTGCAGGTTACCCCTTTTTATCATCAGCATCCTGTTAGCCTCCATCTCTGCCATTTGGGCGGATGCCTCTTTGAATTTTTTATATTCAAGGATCTTATTGACCAGCTCCTGTCGCGGATCAATTTCATTACCCTGGGCATCCAGTTCCTTTCTTGGTAAAAGCGTTCTTGCCTTGATGCGCATTAAGGTGGAAATAAACAAAATGAATTCGCTGGAGAGCTCAATGTTCAAAGATTCCTGGCTATGTATATAAGCTAAAAAATCATTGGTGATCTTAGTGATCGGAATATTATAGATATCAAGCTCATCTCTTTCGATGAAAAATAAAAGCAGGTCAAAAGGACCTTCGAACTGTGGTAACTTTATTTGGTATGAAGCGTTATTCAAAACGGTAAAGTTTAAAAGTGTTGTGAAGGCTTTCTCCCTAAAGTCTACAAGCCTCAAATAAAATCCCGTTACAAAATAACGGGACTTTAGCTTAGTATAAAAATATTCTCTATTTAAACTTTGCTGCAAAACCCACACCCAACTGGGAACGAAGCTGTGCAGCCGCTTTATTCCTATCAGGTCCAAAAAGTTTTACATCATCGTCATAGATCAGGTCGAAGTTATAATTTACGATCAGCCACCTATTCACCTTCAGGTGTAGTACGTTGGTCCAGAATATGTCAATGTTTTGCGGATCATCTACGTAATTAGAAAAGAAATCCGCACGGGTAGAATAGCTTATGTTCTTTGCAACTTCTCTTTTGAACTTTGCAGATACCAATGCCCCAAGCTCAAATCGAACTTTCCTTACAGGATCCACATTGTAATGCCATGAAAGCGGGATTTCCTGTGAGCCATCGGGTTTCACCCCACCCTGGTAATTAAAGCTATAAGGTTGGTTTGTAAATACTATCAACCGGGGCGCAACCGGTGAAACAAAAAGGCTAAAAGATTTTTTGGTGCGTATGTCAAACCCTGGCCCTGCCGTAAGATAGCCAGGCGCCATTAACCCGGAAATTCTTTTTTTAGGTGTTTCAGTGTAGTCATAGCCGTGATGAAACTGTGATCTGAAATTGAACCATGCGCCAATTCCCACATTATCCTTTTTGGTAATGGAATGCCTGAACATGGAAACAAAATCGATCTTATCATCTGTTTTTCTAAATCCTGTTGTGTTTGTATTGATGAGTGCGTAAGAAAGATCGAGACTATTTTCCCAGATATTTTTCCGCCATTTGCGGTTTGCTTGTAAATTCAAATATGCTGCACCTTGTAAAGTAAATTTTTCAGAACCCGCAGCCCAATTACGACTGCCCCCCTGACCTACATTAAAGCTAAAAAGACCTTCTGTACTCCATCCATTCTTCGATTTTTTTGGAGCACTGTTTGGCTGGGCGTTAAGAGAAAATGTGAGAGTAAAAGTAAAAAGTGTAAAAATGAGTTTTCTCATACCAGTTAGTTAGAGGTTTTAAATTGCGGCCGTATGAAAGACGGTGCAACCAAAGATAATAGTTTAATTCAATTTTCGAACAGAATTATTAGCGTCATAAACCAATAGATAAAAGCCGGGAAGCTAACGAAATACGATGATAAACACAGGATAAATTTGACTGGTAAAATGCTTGCTTTTACAAGGCAACAGTGAGTCCTATACCGAGTATTTCTTTCACTTGTAATCGCTGTCTTACATCATGATCATAGATGAGATCAAGACTCAGGTTAGTCGCAAATATTCTTGTGAATTTTAAGGTCAAAAGATTATTCATCAACAGGTCCACATTCTCTGGTGTCCGTTTGTAATTACTGAACAGATCAACACGACCGGTATAGGTAGCCCATCTTGTAATTTCAGCTCGGTATGTGGTAGTGATGTAAGCGCCAAATTCCAAATTTGCTTTTTTAGCAGAATCAACCCCGAATTTTGCAACATTAAAAAAATCTTCATCCCTTTTTAAAACCCATCTGAAAGAAGCAGGAGATATAAAGAACGAGAATCTATTGGACGTTTTATAGTTCATACCTGGCGATAAAATGATCTTACCCGGCGTAAGAAAGCTTGAAATTTTTGTGATGGGTGTAGTGGAATAATCATAACCCTCCAGAAACTGTGAATTAAAATTGAATAACAAACTTGCATACCAATGATCACTTAACTGGTAGCCATACTTACTTGTGATATCAATACGGTCATCTATTTTCCTGTATTTATCAAAACTGGTGGCATTCTGAAAACCTAATGCAATGTCAAAATAATTGTCCCATGTATTTCTTCCTTGTCTTAAATTGACTGCATAATTAAAAAGACCATTGACGCCAAGGGTATTATCTTCTCCTCCACCTGCCCAATTACTTAATGCGCCCTGGTTCAGATTCAGGATGAAAGTCCCGCTCCTTTTCCATCCATTACTGTCAAGGCTCTTTATATCTTTCGCAGATTCTTTCTGTATTTGTTTTACAGTGGGGTCTTGAGCATTCAGTTGTATAAATAAAAAGCTGAGTGTTAGATAGCAGATAAAATTTCTCATAAACGCTTTTTTAATAAAAAGATGAGAATGAATCGGATTTCATTCTTACCGTTTTGGCTTACAAATATTATGCTATTATTTCTTCAGGGCATCTCTTATTTCACGCAGCAAGATGACCTCTTCAGGAGTTGGAGGTGCTGCTACAGGTTCGCTTTTCTTCAAACTATTTATTGCTTTAATGATAAGGAACATCACAAACGCCACAATTATAAAATCAATTATTGCTGTTAGAAAAGCCCCCCAAAGCAATGCTACTTCTGGCTGGGTTATAGTTCCCGCGGCATCTTTGATTTGTTCCTGTATCACCCACTTATTTTGGGTAAGATCTTTACCGGTAAGCATTCCAATCAGCGGAGATATAAGACCTCCGGTAAAAGAAGTTACGACCCGATTAAATGCAGCACCCATAACAAATGCAACGGCAATATCTACAAGATTGCCTTTCATCGCGAACTCTTTGAACTCTTTTAGCATTCCCATAAAAAATTGATTTTGACGTGAAAATTGTAATGAAAAAGATAACTAAAATCTTTTAATTACCCTGCGTTCCTTTTTTTAATCCCGGGAATTTCATACCAAGCCCTTTTAACAGATCATAAAGTGCCTTGGCAATTATAAATTCTTTGTACCAGTTTTGATCAGCCGGCACTATTGTCCAGGGTATTTTATTACAATGTTCAAAACAATCTTCGTAAACATCCCTGTAATCATTCCATAGTTTAGCTTCTTCAAAATCCTTTTCATTGTACTTCCACATTTTTGCCGGATCTTTCACTCTTTCCATTAGTCTTTCATGTTGTTCTTCTTTTGAAATATGAAGGTAGAATTTAAGAATATGTGTGTTGTTATGTTCCTGCAATAAATTCTCAAAATCATTGATGGCTTTCATTCTTTTTTTTGCCGTTGCATCATCACACCAGCCGTGCACACGGGTAATGATAATGTCTTCATAATGGCTGCGATTGAAGATTTGTATCACCCCTTTTGCCGGTGAATGAGAATGGATACGCCAAAGAAAATCACGTGATAATTCCTCGGCAGTCGGAGCCTTGAAAGATTTCACTGTTACACCCTGGGGATTCAATTCACCGAACACATTTCTTATTACGCCATCTTTTCCGCTTGCATCCATTCCCTGCATCACTACGAGTACAGAATGTTTTCCTTCGGCAAACAATAAGTTTTGCAGATCATCTAATTTATTGAGTATGTCACTCGTTATTTTCTTTGTAGCGTCTTTTTCAAAATCTTTTGGAGCCCTGGTGCTGGTATCCTTCAATGAAATTTTTGCCATGTGCGTATTTTAAATGATACACAATATACCACTTCGGTTAAACCTTCGTACCCGGGTATAAAAAAATGATTTGTTCTAACTTCGGATTAATGACCTTTGCGCATCAATATGAAAAATGACAGGCTTGTAAGCTGGGGAATTTTTATTTTACTATGCGTTATTTGGGGAAGTTCTTTTATCCTGATGAAGGCCAGTAAAAATGAACTGACCTGGGCTCAAATCGCTTCCCTAAGGATTTTTTCAGCGGGAATAGTAATGTTGCCTTTTGCCTTTTTTCATTTTTCAAGGCTCCCATTAAATAAAATTCCGCTTGTAATTTTATCATCCGTCTGCGGAAATCTTTTACCTGCCTATCTTTTTGCCGGTGCCATAGCCAAGAATATTGACAGTGGTCTTGCAGGCATCCTTAATTCATTAACGCCAATTTGCGTTGTTATTATTGGTATTCTTTTTTTTAAAGCAAAAATTGAAACCAGGAAAATTATCGGCGTTGTGATCGGCTTCGTTGGCTTAGCAATACTTACACTTGCAGGCAAAGAAATTAGCTTTGAGAATATCGAGTATACTTTATGGATCTTGCTTGCAACGATCTTATATGGGTTTAATGTAAATATTGTTGGCAACTATCTTCAGGATGTTAGTCCTACCCATCTTGCCACGGTATCACTCGCCTTTATGCTTATTCCAACCGGCATTGTTTTGTGGCAGGGAAATTTTTTACAATTGCCTTTTGATGACGATGCCACTTTGCTTGCAGTTATTAATTCGGTAATGCTGGGCATAACAGGCACCGCTATTGCTACAGCATTGTTTTATGTATTGGTAAAAAAGGCCGGGGGTCTTTTTGCTTCACTTGTAACGTATGGAATCCCTTTTGTAGCTATAACATGGGGTTTTATTTTCGGAGAAAATATCACGATGCTGCAAATCGGTTGTCTTGGAATTATATTATGCGGGGTTTATTTAGCTAACCGGTGATTTATCAAACAGCCATTATTTCTTTCTCCTTTGATGAAAGATGTTTATCCACCGCGGCAATAAATTTATCGGTCACCGCCTGCACATTTGCTTCGGCATCTTTAGCAGCATCTTCGCTCAGCCCGTTCTTTTGTAGTTTTTTGATATGTTCGATCCCATCTCTCCGGATATTCCGGATGGCCACTTTTGAATGTTCTCCTTCAGCATGACATTTTTTTACCAGTTCTTTCCTTCTTTCTTCGGTAAGTGGTGGCAAGAACAAACGGATGATATTACCATCATTCTGGGGATTAATGCCGATGTTGGCAGCAATAATTGCTCTTTCAATGGGCTGCAACATATTTTTTTCCCAGGGCTGAATTGAGAGCGTACGGGCATCCATTACACTTACATTCGATACCTGGTTTAGCGGCATCGGAGATCCATAATAATCAACTGTAATGCCATCAACCATTTGCGGATTAGCTTTTCCGGCCCTGATCTTTATCAATTCCACCTCTAAATGATCGATCGCCTTTTGCATCTGCTCTTCAGCATGATGCTGAATAGATTTGATATCATCAAAATTCATAAAACTTGTTTTGCGGATAGCAAAACTAATGAAACAGCCTCATTTGTAAATCACAAATAATTTCGGAGTTGGCGATCAGTTATTGATGTGCATCTTCTCATTAAATGCGGCAAGAGATTCCTTGGTGATTTTTGGGATGGGCCGCTGGTCCTGGCGCTTTTTCTGATGCTCTAATTCTCCTTTCTTATAAAAATATTGGAAGACAAAAAACAATACAACAACATATGCCAGCATGCCAAAAGAAACATAGTAGTTCCAGGCCAGCGGATTTGTAATAAGCATGAGTGCAATAGGAAATGAGAGAAGTGTTGTTCCCAAAAGTAAAAGAACAATGTTCTTTTCTTTTAAACCCAGGTACGCAAAGTGATGAGTGATGTGATCTTTACCACCGACGAAAGGTGATTGACCACGCAATAATCTTCTTACGGTTACCGTGGTCGTATCGATAATAGGGATTATAAAGAATAAAGCCGGCAATACAAAAGGCTTCATTTGCAATAATCCCTGGTTTCCCTCATTAAACTGCCATAAGAAAAGAATGCTTGTAGCTGCCAGAAAAACTCCGAGAAACTGGCTACCGGTATCTCCCATAAATATTTTGGAAGGACTCCAGTTGAATTTAAGAAATCCTATCAAGGCTCCTAAAACGCCGATAAGGATCAACATATAGAATTCAAAAGCCGCATGACCCGTTATTGCCAATACCAGGATTAACCCTGCTATAATGAACGCGGAAATAGAACCCGTAACACCGTCCATATTATCGAGCATGTTTATTGAATTCATCAGGCCAACAACCCACACCAGTGTAAAAAGGATATTAAGAAACTCAACATTGGAAATAATGATCTTAACATTAAAAACAATCAATATGATGCCGCAGGAAAGTTGAAGGATGAACTTCAGTAATGGGTTTGTGTTAAATGCATCATCATAAAGTCCGGCCAGGAAGCCAAGGCTGGTAGCCGCTACAATCCCGATGATCTGCTTGTCCGGAGCCATGCCTTTTTCCTGAGAAATAAATCCATAAATGCCCCACGATAAGAGGAAAATGATAAAGAATGAGATGCCCCCGATAGAAGGTTTTACATGCGCCGTCCACCGTACCTGCTTGAATGCCGGGTTATTTCTTGATCCGAGGTTGAATGAAAATTTAAGGAGAAGGTAGTTTATTGCAAGGGATAAAACTATAGCAATGAATAAATAAGATATCAAAAAGATGCTCATAAGAACAGGTTATTTAGGTTCTCGGATAGTGTTGGTTAAGGTAGTTACGGATCGGGGAGCAAAAATAGTATGAATATTTAATGTTTTCATTTTAAAATCAGTTTTTTGTTGGCAATCTTCAGGCCGGGTTCCCAAACAAATCATTATCATATTTTAAATTAAGCGGTGGTTTTGGACTTTATATTGAAAAAGATTGCACTTTTGTCGCGATTTTTTAAAGCTCATACGAGCCGTTGGATGCAGGTATCTAAAACAAGTTTAATAAGCTCTACTATTTTATTATGAATGATTTAAAAAACATCGCAACTCAGATTCGCAGGGATATATTAAGAATGGTTCATGGTGCTAATAGCGGACATCCTGGTGGCTCATTGGGGTGTGCAGATTTTTTCACTGCTTTATTTTTCAAGGTGATGAACCATAAAAGCAATTTCTCAATGGATGCGAAAGGTGAGGATATTTTTCTACTTTCTAACGGGCACATTTCACCTGTATATTATAGCACACTTGCACGTAGCGGTTATTTCGATAAAACCGAGTTGTCAACGTTCCGAAAAATTAATTCCCGGTTACAGGGTCATCCTGCCACTCATGAACATCTTCCAGGTATACGTGTCGCTTCGGGTTCGCTGGGGCAAGGTATGAGTGTTGCTATCGGAGCTGCGCTTACAAAAAGACTGAACAAAGAAAACACGATCGTTTATTCGCTTCATGGTGATGGTGAACTGGACGAAGGCCAGGTTTGGGAAGCCATCATGTTCGCGGCTCATCATAAAGTTGATAATTTAATTTCAACCATTGACTGGAATGGCCAGCAAATTGACGGTCCCACTGATAAAGTGATGGCACTTGGAAACATCAGGGATAAGTTTGAAGTATTTGGCTGGACCACACTTGAAATGAATGGTAATGATATGGATGAGGTGGTATCAACACTCGAAAAAGCCAAATCATTAGTAGGAAAGGGAAAGCCGATCGCCATCATGATGCATACAATAATGAGCAAAGGCGTTGACTTTATGGAGAATGATCACAACTGGCATGGTGTAGCGCCAAATGATGAACAACTTTCAAAGGCCCTGGCGCAATTGCCTGAAACTATAGGGGATTATTGACCCCCTGTCCCCCTAAAGGGGAGACTTAGATTTAAATCTTCATTATTTTTTTGGGCAACCTTTAATAAGAAAGTGATTTTTCCACGATTCGTCAATAGTGACCACCTAACCTAACGTTAAACTGTACGATCTAAGTGCCCCCTTTAGGGGGACAGGGGGTTGTATTATTCAGCTCTCAGCGAAAACTCTTGTTTTGCCGCTTTCCTTGCCGGTATCCACGAAGAAAGCAATGCAATACCTAAAACCGTAGCTGCAACGAGTATGAAATCCGGCCACTTTAGTTTTACCGGGTAATAGTCTATTAAAAATGAACCACCCTGTAAGGGGATCAGTTTATAGTTTATTTGCAGCCATGCAATGATGAGTGCAAGTATGATTCCTGCTACACCGCCAAAGATCCCTATCAACAATCCTTCACTTAAAAATATTTTTTGAATAAAATTATTATTGCCACCAAGAGCATGAAGTATACTAATATCTTTTTGCTTTTCCAGCACAAGCATAGTAAGAGAGCTAACTATGGTGAACGAGAATATAAACATTATAAGCACGAGTATTGCATATACAACCCATTTCTCTGCAGTCATGATTGAATACAATCCACGGTTCTGTTCATACCGGGTTTGAACCAGGAATGCATTGCCCAATACCCGTTGCAAACTTTCTTTTACATCATTGGCATCACTCTCCTCATTAATTGCAATTTCAACACTTGAATATTCATCCTCCTTGAACCCCAGTAATTTTTTTACAAATCCCAGGTTGGTGATAGCGTAATTAAAATCAAATTCCTGCTGGATCACAAAAACCCCGGATGTATTTACAAGATCGACACTGACATTATTAAGCGGATCGATCAAATTCGAAGAGTCTTTTTTTGGCAAATAAGCTTTTAGTGATGATATATTTTTTTCCGCCTCCACGTGAAGAGCATCTTCTACCCCAATGCCCAGGACGATGTAGGGTATCTCATTATTACCGACATTAAACTCTCCTCTATAAATACTCCCCGGCACCCCCGATACTTCTTTAAAATTTTCATCCACTCCTTTTATAGAAACGGCACGTTGAAAATTATATTCCGTACTATCTCTATCCAGCCCTGAATGTTGAAGTAAGCCTTTTTCTTCCGCAATAAGTGACAGGTTTTTAATGCCGGCAACACCACGGATCTTTTTTATTTGCTCGGCAGTCAGCGTAAGCACTTTGCCTTGCGATGGAAAAATCTTCAGATCTGTATAAAAAGCAGAATACAGTGATTTCACCATTCCTTCAAAACCATTAAATACACTTAGCACCAGAATTAAGGCCGTGGTGCCAACTGTCATTGCAACAATGCTGATCCATGCAATGATATTGATGGCATTGGTTGATTTTTTTGCTTTGAAATAACGCCAGGCAAAAAGAAAGTTCAAGATTTGAATTTTGAGGTTTGATTATCAGCGTTGGATCTCAGTTCAACTTTGTTGCGATCCTTTCGACTCCATTAACAACTATCGTCTATTCTCCATCGTCTTTTTTCTCTTCACTTATCTTCCGGAATATTTCTTCCATTTTAAAGACATGATCCAGTGTATCATCCTGGAAAAATTTAAGTACCGGCATGCTTCGTAACTGGTGTCTCACTTTTGCTGTCAACTCTTTTTTTATATCGTGATGCCGGTCCTCAATTTTTTTCAATGCTACTTTTACATCTCTCACCTGGAAGAAACTTAAATAGATCCTTGCTTCAAGCAGGTCAGGAGTTACTTTTACTGAGGAAATAGAAACCATGCCTCCATCGATCATATTCAATCCAAGCTTTTGAAAAATTGTATTGATCTCCTCATTTAACAACCCTGCAATTTGTTTTTGTCTTTTGCCTTCCTGCATATTCCCTCCTTCTTTAGTTCGCGGTAAAATTAGCTACTTTTGCTGCTTCTTTGGAGTACTTATTATACAATGAAAAAATATTCACGGATTTTTAAATATCTCGGGCAGTATAAAGGACAAATTCTTCTTTATTTTCTTTTTATCATTCTTTCTGTTGTTTTTTCGATTGTTTCTCTTGGCATGTTAGCCCCTTTCTTTGATCTTATCTTTAAACAAGACAGCGGTAATGGGCAAATGCAGTCAGAGAATGCTTTAATTCATTCTTTAAAGGAATGGATGATACAGCAACGTGATTCAAGCGGGGTTTTTAGCGGCCCTCTTGGAATCTTAGGTTTGATATGCATTATTATCATCATTTCCATTTTATTAAAAAACCTTTTTCTCTACCTGTCTTTTTATATTCTGAACCCATTAAAAAATAAAGTCGTCAATAGCCTTCGGCTGGAATTGTATAATAAGATATTGCATTTACCCATTGGTTATTTTACCGAAAAAAGAAAAGGAGACCTGATCAGCCGGATTACTAATGACGTAAATGAAGTAGAAGGTTCTGTGGTGAGCACATTGGAAGGCTGGGTAAGGGATCCACTGACGATACTTATCAATTTCGCAGTACTTTTTTATATCAGCCCACAGCTTACTTTTTTTATCCTGCTCTCTATTCCCGTGATTGGTTTTGTTTTGGGCCGTATAACACGGTCGCTGAAAAAACAATCAAATGAAGTGGCGATAAAACATGGCGAATCTGTTTCAGCGCTTGATGAAACCCTGAGTGGTTTGCGGGTTATAAAGGCTTTTAATATCGAGACCTTATTGAAGAACCGTTTCTTTTCTATCAATACCGAGTTACTAAATGCAAAAAACCATATCGGCTATAGACGAGATCTTGCTTCGCCTCTGTCTGAATTTATGGGCGTGGTTATTTTTTGCGGCATACTATGGTTCGGCGGACAATTAGTATTAAAAAAAGAATTGCTGGAGCCTTCCGTTTTCCTGGCTTATCTCGCTCTGTTTTATAATATAATCAATCCTGCCAAAACCCTTTCAACTTCTTTTAGCAACATGCAAAAAGGCAGCGCTGCCATCGCAAGGATCGAAGAAGTATTGAACACCCCTGTTACGGTTGATGATAATGTAAATGGCAGGCAGCTTCAGACATTCAATGATAAAATTGAATTCAGGAATGTACGATTTGCTTATGATGATGCGGTGATACTTGATAATATCAATCTTACAATTGAAAAAGGAAAAACGATTGCGTTGGTCGGATCCTCCGGTGCCGGCAAATCCACACTGGCTGATCTTGTTCCGAGATTTCATGATGTAACCGGTGGTGAAGTATTGGTGGACGGTATAAATATTAAAGACTATTCCCTGCAATCAGTAAGGAGTTTGATGAGCATCGTTACACAAGAGCCCATCCTTTTTAATGATACGATCGCAAACAATATCAAATTAGGAAAGTCGGATGCAACAGATGATGAAATAATGCAGGCAGCTAAAGTGGCCAATGCCCATAATTTTGTTGTACACAAAGAAATTGGATACGCAACAAATATCGGCGACCGCGGTAGCAAGCTCAGTGGTGGAGAAAGACAAAGGCTCACCATAGCAAGAGCCCTGATAAAAAACCCGCCAATATTGATTTTAGATGAAGCAACTTCATCTCTCGACACAGAAAGTGAAAGATTAGTGCAGGATGCAATTAATAATATGATGCAGAACCGTACCAGCATTGTGATTGCTCACCGCCTGAGCACTATCCGGCATGCTGATGAAATAATTGTTTTACAAAAAGGAAAGATCGTAGAACGGGGTACGCATGATCAATTACTTTCACAAAATGGTTTTTATAGAAAGTTGGTGGAGATGCAGGAGGTGAGATGAAACCACTCATCAATTTTACTTTTTTCTTAAAATATCTTTTTCCGAACATCAGTATCTTTCCGCCTCATCAAGGCTCCAAAAAAAATGAGAAAACTATTATTAATTACCGCATTTACAACCACATGTTTTTTATTGATTAGTGCCCAGAAAAAACAAGTTAGTTATGAACAGGCTTTTGCAAACAAGCCCACTAATATTACAAAGCAGGTTCCACAAATAACCAAATGGATTGACGACGATCATTATGTGGAATCAAGAAGAGAAACTGATGGTAAAACGAAATTGTTTACTGTAAATGTAAAAACAGGTGACGCTGTTGCTTATGAAGAAAAGAAAGAACCGGCAAAGGCAAAGAAAGATTATGGCGCATTGATCATAAACGCAAAGAATGTAACGTGGAGCCCTGATGAAAAATGGGTGGCTTATACTGATTCAAACAATAACCTTTTTATCCGCAGTGCCGAAACCGATAGGGACATACAATTAACAACTGATGGAAATGAGTTAATAAAAAACGGCTATGCAT
>CBFGXP010000077.1:0-16312 GCA_965652775.1 uncultured bacterium | reverse complement strand
TAGTATGAATCACGTTATCGAGTTTCAGAAACACATCTACTTCTACAATGCGGTCATGGAAAATTTTAAGCTTTTCTAATTTTTGAGTAATGTATGCTACTAGTTTCTCGTCCGCATTGAAACGAACTGTTTGAATCTTCACGTTCATAGAATCGCATTTTTTAGGTGAAACAATAAATAAAGAACTAAATAATTTTTCGTTAGATTTTTTACATAGGCTTGTTTTTGGTTCACTACAAGTTAAAATTAAAAAGATTTTTTTCCAAAAAAATTTCTCAAAGAATTATTGCAGTTACGCTGTTAAATCAGGCTTTAGGATGAGCTTTTTTATACACGTTTTTCAGCTTTTCAATCGTATTATGTGTATAAACCTGTGTACTTGCAAGACTGGCATGGCCAAGCAATTCTTTTACCGCATCCAGGTTCGCTCCATTATTCATCAAATGCGTAGCAAAAGTATGCCGTAGTACGTGCGGGCTTTTTTTATCAAGTGTTTTTACTTCTTCTGTTAAAATGTTTTTTACGAGGTTATACGCATATTTAGCATACAGTTTCTTGCCTTTCACATTTACCAGCAAGGCATCATCGGTTTTATCAAAAAGCCTTCTCTTTTCATTCATATACTCGCGGATCATTTCCAGTAGCTCCGCTCCTGCAGGTATAATTCTTTCTTTGTTTCCCTTCCCTAATATCTTTATTTGTTTCCTGGAAAAATCAACCTGTCTTTCTTTAAGATTGATCAATTCACTTAATCGCATACCTGTAGAATAAAAAACAGTGATCAGCATCCTCGTGTTCATTCCATCCCAATCTTCTGTATTTGCGTTGAGCGACTTAGTCAGATCCGCCAGGTCCTTTTCTTTTATAAAGACGGGCAATCTTTTACTTATTTTAGGAGAAATTATATTTCCCATTGGACTGTTTTCAATCCTGCCCTGCTTTAATTGAAGCTTAAAAAAAGATTTTAGTGTCGATATCTTCCGATTGATCGTCCTCGATGTCACATCTTCATCTTTTAATGATGCCAGCCAACTTCGAATAAATGTTGCAGAAATGTCTTCGAGCCTGAATGTGCCGTACTGCGTGTCAAGAAAATTACTAAACTGAACCAGGTCGTCATGGTAAGAGCGGATGGTGTGAACAGAATACCGCTTTTCAAATTTCAGGTAATCAATAAAAGATTGGATTTCGGGCAAAATGCAGTTTTTCATTTCACCACTAAACTACAAAAACAAATAGCTACCACGATATAATCGGGGTAGCTATCTCAAAATATTTGGCGGGTATATTAACTTTCGATTTTTCCGCTGGCAATTTTTTGCTTGTACACAGCTTTCAACACTTGTCCGCGGCGTCTTACTGACGGCTTGGTGTATGATTGGCGTTCGCGAAGCTGAAGCAGTATTTTGCTTTTCTCAAACTTCTTTTTATACTTTTTAAGCGCCTTGTCTATGTTTTCGCAATCTTTTGAATCAATGATCAGCATTTTTAATATACCTCCTTTGGTATTTTTTTAATGGGCAGCAAAGATAGGAGGCAAACCTGAAAATCGGAAATGAAAGTGGAAAATGGGTTAATTTGCCATCATGTTTACGGGAATAGTTGAAACACAGGGCATAGTCAGGAAAGTAATTGAAAAAGGCAGGAACAAAACCTACTGGATCAAATCCCCCATTTCTTCAAAACTAAAGGTGGATCAGAGTGTTGCACACAATGGTGTTTGTCTGACGGTTGAGGAAATAAAAAATAACCGGCACCGGGTGACCGCAATTGATGAAACCCTGGCAAAAACGAATTTGAATGATTGGCTTGTGGGTACTCCGGTTAACCTCGAAAGGTGTTTAAAAATAACTGATCGCCTGGATGGTCATTTTGTACAGGGCCATGTGGACTCCACTGCATTATGTGTGGATAGAAAAGAAAAAGATGGAAGCTGTTTATTTCGTTTTGAATTTCCAAAGGAATTCAATTCACTGATAATTGAAAAAGGATCGATCACTGTTAATGGCATTAGCCTTACTGCTTTTAATGTAAGCGATACGAATTTCGACGTTGCTATCATTCCGTATACATTTGAAAATACCAATATGAACCTGGTGAACATGGGACAAAAAGTGAATATTGAATTTGATATGCTTGGGAAATACATCAACCGGAAATTATCTTTGAATAAATAAACTTACCATTACTAACCCAATTTCAATATCCCAAAACCAGGGATCATTCCACAGAACCCATTACCCGGCTCTTGATGGATTGAGAGGAATTGCAATTATCCTTGTAATCCTTTATCATAATTTCAATTTCATTGAATATTTTAATTACGGTTGGCTTGGTGTTGATCTTTTCTTTGTGCTTTCTGGCTTTCTCATTACCAATATTCTTTTAAATTCACTTTCATCAGAAAATTATTTCAAAAATTTCTATGCCCGGCGTGTTTTAAGAATTTTTCCGCTTTATTATTTTTCACTACTTCTTTTTCTATTCATTGTTCCCGCGATCAATCCCTCCCTTCTTGAAATGTCTTATTACAGGGAACACCAGGTTTGGTTCTGGACATATCTTCAAAACTGGCCACTCATAATTAAAAGTGATGAAAGCGGTATAGCATTGAATCATTACTGGTCATTGGCAATAGAAGAACAATATTACCTCCTATGGCCATTAATAATATTGCTATTAAAAAAGCCTAAAAGGATACTCTTTCTCTGTGTCCTATTACTGATCATTGTCATTGTTGCCCGGTTTTATATTTGGGAAAACAAAGAAGACTATCCCGCTTATGAAAGAGCATTTCTTTTTACCCGAATCGACGGTATCCTCATTGGCTCTATGCTAGCAGCCATTTATAAGATCAATATTCATCTTCTAAGAAAGTATTTTACTTTCTTCCTTCTTACATTGACAGCAGTCAACTATCTCTTCTATTTGTACAAACAAAATCAAAGTCCCGATTTCCCTGTTTGGGGAATTGCAGGATTTACAACCTTTTCACTGATTTTTGCGATTGTGGTTTATGAAGCTGTTATGAAAGAAAACCGGGTTGTGAATCATATCCTGACAAATCGTGTTTTACGTTTTCTTGGAAAATATTCCTATGGCTTTTATATCTTTCACTGGCCGGTATTTCTTTTGGTAAAACCATATACGGATAAAATTGTCGGCGAAATTATGAGCACTAACGGGTACCTGGCGATGTTCCTTTCGTCGTTGCTTGCAACGCTAGCTGGTTTACTGGTAAGTGTAGCGAGTTATCATCTTTTTGAAAAACATTTTTTGAAGTTGAAAAAAAGATTTGATTAAGTAAAAGTTTACAGTTTCGGCTTTCCAGATTTTTCTCTCAGGTTTGTCATGGGTAATTCATATACCCTGTATAGAATTGTGGCGCTGATTATGCAAAAAACCCAGCAGGAAATAAATTTTAAAATATAATTGTCTTCAGCATTTAATTTGTTAAGTAATGTTATTACAACAAACATTACAAGTATATGAGTCAGGTACATTGAATATGAAACGATGCTGATATGAGTTATTACTTTACTAAAAATGAGATGCCGCCTAACCCGGATTTTCGTTAAATAAGGGAGTAAAAAAGCAATGGCAAAACTGACCACGTTGAAATAAAAAGTCTTCCAAAAAAAATTGCCGGGCAAATCGTCATCCATCCGCTTAAGACAAAAATATATTGAAGCAGCCGTCAACAGCGTTATACCGATAAATAAAAACAAATTTGCATATCGGTTCCAATGATCTCTATAATAAAGATGAATAAACCCAGCCAGCACCCCGGTTGTTAAAGCATCAAGCCTGAGGACGACGATTCGTTTAATTTGATTATCCCATTCCGGGTTATTCACAGAAACTACTATAACTCTGATCATTACTATTAACAATAAAAAAGAAATGATCGAGGCCAACTGGTAAACTTTCTTATTCCTGATGAGCCAATAGAAAAGAATAAACCATAAAGGCAGTAAAAAGTAAAACCATTCTTCCATACTAAGGCTCCATGCCAACGGGAAAAAATCAGGATGAGGTGATACAAAATTTTGCAAAAAAACCAGGTACAACAGATGATTCGGTTCTGCAAAAACAAATTCCTTATAGGAAAAATAATAAACGATTGCTGTTAACAAAAGGGCAAGATAATAACCCGGCAGTGTACGGAACCAGCGCCTTGTCCAGAAATGACGGATAGTTCTGAAACTTACTGGTCCCGCATTCAAACTTCGCAACAGGATCCTGCCGACAAGATATCCGCTTAATACAAAAAAAATCTCGACGCCAAAAAAACCAAAGTATTGAAAAATTAAAAAGCCGATTGATTTGGGAAACGGAAGTAAAAAAACCGTGTGCCCAAAAACAACAAATAAAATTGCCACGGCCCGCATTACATCCAAACCAAATATCCTTTCTTTATCATCCATAATTTGCTTATCTGTGAACATGAGTTTAACTGGTATAACAATCGCCAGCGCTATGAAACTAAACAATTAGGAGAAAATCAACGAAAATTGAATTTATCATCAGGAAATTTGATTGTCAGCATTCAGGAATAGTTTCCGCATCAGTATTTTTACAGAACATGACAGGTCCTATGACATCCAACCTTGAAGGAATCCCTTTTAATGATGTGATCAATTCAGAAGGTTTGTCATATACGAAATTCAGACAAACACTGAAACCTGATTATGTTAAAACCTGGCTTCACATAATAACAGGATTACTTTGTCTTGCTGCTTTACTACTCATTTTCGTTATACTTGAAAATACAATACCTAATTGGTACTTACTTACAATTCCCGTCTTTTCTATACTTACAGGTTTCACAGTTGCATATATAAACTTATTTGTTCATGAAGCGGGACATTATTATTTGCATAGAGACAAAAAAACAAATGATATGCTGGCCAATGTTTTTCTATGCTCATGGACTGGTCTGCACATAAAAGTTTATAGAAAAATCCACTGGCTGCACCACCAGCATTTAGCTACAGATACAGATCCTGAAAATTCATACTTCAATGTATTATCCGGAAAATTCATTTTTGAAACATTCAGTGGTGTTCACGTTCTGAGAATAATGTTAAATAAAAACAATAAGCACGTCCTGGAAAAAGAATTAAGAAAAAAATCGATCATGATGCTATGGATAGGATTTGTTATTAATAGCGCATTTCTTTTTGCAGCTATTGGGTTCAAAAACTACCAATTGGCCATCGTATGGATATTAGCCATGCTTGTTTTTTTTCCATTTTTTGCAACTATCAGGCAACTAATAGAACATAGGGATGAACTGGCGGCGTCTGACACAACATTTTATAATTCGCCAAAAGGAAAGATTAGCCGACTTTTTACTGATAGCGCATTCAGTAAGTTAATGGGTCCTGCAGGGTTTAATAAACATATGATCCATCATTGGGACCCCGTATTACCGTTTACAGCATTAGGGAAGGTGGAGCTATTTTTAATAAGCTGCGACAAAACAAAAGAAATAATTCAAAGTTCTAAAACTACCTACTTTGCAGCCTTCAAGAAGCTTTGGCTTACCCGTAAATGAATGCAACGCAAAATATAAACTGCCCCCTTTGCGGTAGCGACAAAACGACACTTTGGTCAGTAGCAAAGGATCATGAATACGCATCCACAAGCAATGAATACAAATATTATCAATGCAAAAATTGTATTACGATTTTCATTTTCCCGGTGCCAGAAGATGAGCTTCATAAAATCTACCCTTCCAATTATTATTCATTTCAATCAGCAAAAAAAAACTGGGCATTTCATATCAAGGAGTGGCTGGATAAAAAACTCTTTAAGAAAATTCTGAGACAGATAAAAAGTGACAGCATTAATGTGCTTGATATTGGAGGTGGTACAGGCTGGCTTTGTGACCTAGCAAAAAATATAGATGACAGAATCATTGTTACCCAAATTGTAGACATTGACAGCAATGCAAGAAAAATTGCAGAAGAAAAAGGTCATCGATATTTTACAGGCAGGATCGAAGAGTTTTCCAGCAGCGAAAAGTTTGACCTCGTATTGCTTTTAAACCTGCTGGAACATGTAGCCAACCCATTACTGGTTTTAAAAAAGATCGAGCAAGCACTTAAACCCGGTGGAATCGTTTTAATAAAAACCCCAAACATTCTTTCTTTGGATGCCGGGCTTTTCAGGAAAAAATATTGGGGTGGTTTACATTGTCCACGTCACTGGATCATTTTTTCAGAAAATAGTTTTAGAAGGATGCTTACAACTACAAATCTGAAAATAACAGAGCTGAAATACACACAAGGCGGTCCATTCTGGGCATTTAGCATCATTACATGGCTGTCCAAAAAAAGGTTTGTAAAGACAGGAAAAGAAAGCCCGATAATTTTTCATCCGCTTTTTCCTTTTCTCAGTTCTTTGTTTGCAGCTTTCGATTTCATTCGCAGGCCTTTTGCAAAAACATCTCAAATGTTTATTATTCTAAAAAGAGATGAATTACGACAATGGTAAATTATCTTTATCCTTAAAATCAAATACCCTGCCTCCGGAAAAAACCATACTGCTCATCCCAGTGTATAATGATTGGGAATCTTTAAAAATACTTGTAGCTAAACTTGCTCCTCTTTTACAAAATGGTTCAGGCCATTATGAGCTATTAATTATAGATGATGGTTCACAGATAAAGGAAACAATTCCGCAGGTCCCAGGGTTGCCAATACAAATTCTAAAATTGCACCGCAATGTCGGGCATCAAAAAGCTATTGCTATTGGTCTTGCGTACATTCATCATCAACTACCCTGCAATGCAGTATTAATAATGGATGGCGATGGAGAAGACAGGCCTGAGGATGCTTCAGTATTGATGGCCGCCGCGGCGCAGTCTCCGGGCAGGATCATATTTGCACATCGCGGTTCAAGAACAGAACCTTTGTTGTTCCAGTTATTCTACTCCTTTTATAAATTTCTTTTCCGAATTCTGACAGGAAAGAAAATTGCTTATGGCAATTTTATGGTATTACCCCGATCAGTGTTGAACACATTGGTTTATCACAATGAAATTTGGAATCATTTATCCGCAGCAATAATCAAAGGAGGCTTTCCTTTTATTTCAATTGAAACAGCAAGAGGAAAAAGATATGCAGGCAATTCCCATATGAGCTTTACTGGCCTGCTACTTCATGGCTTTGGAGCTATTTCCGTTTTTATAGAGCAAATGGCCAGTCGCTTATTATTGATTTCGGTAACACTGATGACCATTTCTTTCGTTGCTATCTGTATTATTCTCGGCATTCGCTGGTTTACTGATCTGGCAATTCCCGGCTGGGCATCAACCATTATGTCATCTATGCTTATAGTTTTATTACAAAGCATTTTATTATCGTTGTTCACACTTTTTCTTTTTCTTTCCTCTCAATCCAATAGAAAATTTATACCGCGACTTCATTACAACGATTATACCGCGGGTATCGAAAAACCAAATCATGACTGAATCGATGAAATATTCGGGGGAAGAATTGAAATTATTTGAAAACGCTACCAACTGGAAAAGATATTTTTCGCAGCTCATCCAACCATTTATTCATGGAACAGTGCTGGAATGTGGCGCTGGTATTGGCGCTACAACCAACATGCTGAATAGTGGAGTTTGTGGTCAATGGATCTTGCTGGAGCCGGATACAGAAATGGCAGAACTTTTGAGAAAGAAAATATCACTCAAGGAACTGCCCTCTAATTGCAAAGTAGTTGAAGGAACCATTTCATCGTTTGAGACCAAACCACAGTTTGATACTATTTTATACATAGACGTATTGGAACATATAGAGAATGACAAACTGGAAATGGAAATTGCTGCCACCTGTTTAAATCCTGGTGGTCATCTCATCATTTTATCACCGGCTTTTCAGTCGCTTTACAGCAAATTTGATAATGCGATCGGGCATTACAGAAGATACAAGAGAAAAGAATTGAGTTCACTAATACCGGAAACCCTAAAACTAAAATCACTTCGATATCTTGATTCTTCCGGTTTTTTTCTTTCATTTACCAACAGGCTTTTATTAAAACAAAAATATCCGACGGCAAAACAAGTTAGTTTTTGGGATAAACTTATTGTTCCTGTGTCAAAAATATCAGACAGGGTTTTTAATTATTCATTCGGGAAAAGTATTTTGGGGATCTGGCAAAAAAAGTAAGTATTGATGTCAAATAAAACATTTAACAATCTTGCTCATCAATATACCGGAAAAATTTACGGCATTACTTTTTTTGCAGCAGCTTTTGTCATTCTTTGCCTTACTGCTTTTCGCCTTTTGCTCATCTTCACCTACAATGGGGAAATAGGGGGCATCGATAACAATTTTGTTTATGGAGTTGTAAGAGCAATGGCAGGATACAATATTTATCCAAATCCTGAAGCATTCCCCTATTCAGTAAACCCGTATTCGCCTCTTTATTACAATCTGTGCAGTCTTACGGGCAAGATTTTCAATGTAAATATTGAAGATCCTATCAATGTTTATCGGCTTTGCCGGTCTGCTTCCTTTGCTTGTGATCTGCTAACATGCGTAATTTTTTTTCAAACTATCAAAAAAATAAGCGGGGTAAAAAAAGAAACAGCCTTACTGGCCACATCAGTTCTTGCTTGTTTGTTATGTTACCTGGGCTATACTTTCTCCCGTGCCGATAGCCTTTTTCTTCTGTTCTATGTGTTACTTATTGCTACCCTGCTGAAGCAAAATAGAAACAATACAATCCTTCATGTACTGACATTGGCTGTTCTCTCGATCGCTTGCATTTTTTCAAAACAAAATGGCATCATAGCACCCGTACTTGTCGTTACAGGTTTATTAATTGATAAAAAGGTCAAATTAATATTGTGGTACTTGCTTTTCTTTTCCGTTTTGATTACCGCTACGCTATTCATTTATACAGAAATAGTAGGCTATACAGATCTATTAAAGCATATCGTTTCCGGAATAAATAATCAAATTGATCTCTCCTGGTTTTATGTAACAATTTTTAAACGACTTACTGATTCTTTATTAATACTTATTCTTTACGCAGGTCTTATACTTTCAATAAAATGGCTGCCTGGAAGGACTGGAACTTTTCAACGGAAATTAAGTTTTCTATATATTTTCCAAACGATATTTAGCTTGGGTATAAGCCTGAAATGGGGATCATCTGTTGGATACTTCAATGAAAGTTTTGTATTAGCATTAATGCTGATCACTTATTATGCTGCACAAGAAGAGGAAATTTGGGTAAAGAAATTCTTAGTGGTGAGTTTGCCGCTTTACTTACTTTTTTTTATTCATATTTGCGCCCAGAACTATCTCTTTTTTATACAAGATCAAATAGAAAAAAAACAGATTTATTTGCAGCAAAAGGAGATAAGGACCTATTTACAACCGAAACTTTCCGGAAAATATTTGCTTGACCTGGGGAATGAAAATGGCAATTTTTTCAAAACTCTTTTTTATAAAGGATCTTTTGTGCCTAACTACGATGCAGTTTCCTGTTGCACTTTTCCGCGTAAGACATTTAATTATTCGGCTATGCTGAATGATCTGCAAAATGGAAATGTAAAATTTTTGATCATTCCCGAAAAAGAATCAATCCATGAAATATGGGGAATTTCAATCGATCAATTCAAAAAAGATACTGTTATGCATGGACAAAGTATTTTACGCTTCGTAGGACCTGATAACAATAGTAGATTTAATTGAGTAACTAAAACAACCAGTTTGCAAACGAAACTCTCTATAATAATTCCTTGCTACAACGAAGGGAAATTGATTTCCCGGGTAATTGAAAACATATTACAAACGAAACTTCATCACAGCGCAGAAAAGGAGATCATTGTCGTAAATGACGGATCAACCGATATGTCGGCTGATGTAATTAATTCCTTTTGTAATAGGGATCTCCCTGTTATTGCAATACATCAATCAAAAAACATGGGAAAGGGAGCGGCTATTCGCTCTGCTTTGCAAAAAATTACAGGCAATATCATTGTTATACAGGATGCCGACCTGGAATATGACCCTGACGATTACAATAAACTAATTCATCCGATAATGCAGGGACATGCTGATGTTGTCTATGGCTCCCGGTTCATGGGAAGCGGGCCACATAGGGTATTATTTTTCTTTCACACCATAGGCAATAAGTTCCTTACATTTTTATCAAATGTTTTTACCGGGCTGAATCTTACTGATATGGAAACAGGCTATAAAATGTTTAAGGCTGATGTATTGAAACAAATAACTCTTAAGGAAGATCGATTTGGTTTTGAACCGGAAGTGACTGCTAAGGTGAGCCGGCTGAAAAATATCAGAGTCTACGAAGTTGGTATAGCATATTATGGCCGAACTTATAGCGATGGCAAAAAAATAAAATGGACAGATGGCCTTTATGCTATTTGGTGCATTCTGAAATATAATATCATTTCACGCAAATGAATGTAAACACATCTGTAGGTAAGGATCCCATTGGACTTCAAACCCTCGAAGTGATTGCAAAAGCAAATCGCTTTAACAGATGGATGTTCGATCAATTCAAAGATCAGTTAAAAGGCGAGATACTTGAAATAGGTAGTGGAATTGGGAATATTTCGCAGCTTGTGATCGAACAAGGTTATTCCCTTACACTTTCTGACTATAACGAAGACTATTGCGGTTTTTTAAGGAGTAAATTTTCCGAAAATGAAAATGTAAGAGAAATTCTAAGCATTGACCTGGTACATCCTGATTTCAATAACCAATATTTCACCTACCATGAAAAGTTTGATACGGTTTTTCTTTTGAATGTTATAGAACATATTAAAGATGATATTGTAGCAATAAAAAATTGCAGATACCTGTTAAAAAAAGACGGCCACCTTATTTTACTTGCACCGGCATATTCCTGGCTTTATTCTTCCTTTGACAGGCAACTGGGACACTACAGGAGGTATTCTCTCAGATCATTGAAAGAACTAATGCAAAAAAATGATTTCAACATTTTATCTGGCTCACACTTCAATTTTACCGGTATTGCCGGTTGGTTTTTATTTGGAAAACTTCTGAATAAAAAGATGCTAGGCAGTAGTGAAATGTCCGCTTTCAATAAGATCGTGCCACTTGCAAAAATCATGGACACCTTATCCCGAAAAAAAATTGGCCTTTCTGTTATAGTCAAAGGAATAAAAAGATAACATGCTTACTACTTTTCTTTCGTGGATATATATCACATTCCTTTGCTGGACGTGGGGGAAGCTTTTTTTATTGTCAGTCAGAAAAATAACCAACGTCCATTTACAACCTTTACATTTTAGTGTAATTTGTATCACCGGGTTATCTGTAATTACAATTATTGCAGGCATTCTTTCATTGATAATCCCCTTGAACAGCTGGTGGGTACAGCTTTTATTTATTGCCCCATGCCTGGTTCTTTTTCTAAAAAAAGATCCTCAATATTTTCTTACTGCCTTAAAAAAAGAATTACTAAACTTTCATTTGCTGCCTGCTATTTTATTATCAGTTTGTTTGCTTTTGATTTTAGTCATGAGTACGTGGACCATAGTCCACCCGGATACGCTGGGTTATCATGCTCAAACTATACAATGGATCGGGAAATACAAAGCTATCCCGGGGTTGGTTCATTTACATTTTCGATTCGCTCTTCAAAGCCTTTGGTTTGTCGATTGTGCCTTATTTAGTTTCAGCTTTACAGGTAAGGAAGGAATTACATTTCTAAATTCAACAGTATTGCTGTGGTTCTTTATTTTTATTGTTAACCAAATAAATTATAACTTTTATAAAGAAGGAAAAAAATTGAACGGTTTATTAGCGATCGCCCTGCTATTCTTTAGCATGTGGAGCTATACACAAGTACGCTTAACAGCCACATCAGCAAGCCCGGATTTTATTGCTACACTTTTTGTATTGACTATCTTATATCTTTTATTTCAAAAAACAGTTATTGGGGACTGGATTCTTCCGGTCTTTTTAAGTATTGTGGCTTTAACGATAAAGCTTTCAACAGCACCCGTACTTATAATAGTTTTTGCGGCAGCAATTAGTTTTATAAAGAAAAGAAAAATAAATTTACTGCTGACTTCATTAATAATCGCTGCGATCAGTCTCTTTCCCTTTATAGCCCGCAATATTCTTGCGTCAGGGTATGTTGTATTTCCCTCGACAACTATTGATGTTGCCGATGTCGATTGGAAATACAATGCTGAACTTACAATTCATGAAAAGAATTATATAACTGCGTATGCTAAAAGCCCTGGAGTAGAAACAAAAGGGGAAATTGATTCCGTTGTAAAAATGAGCCCATTCGAATGGATGCCACGATGGTGGCGGCACCAGGCAACGGCTGATAAAGTTATTCTCGGGATGGTTATGCTTTCGTTGCTTGCCGCATCATTATGCATAAAAAGAATTATCCGTTCCGGCTTTATTCCTAACTTCTGCTTGTTCACCACTCTTGCAGGAATTGTCTTTTGGTTTATCAATGCTCCTGATCCACGATTTGGTTTTGGGCAAATCCTCGGATTTATTGGCATTGTTGTCTACCTGATCCTTAGGCAACAAAAAGAAATAAGGATCAATAAAAATATTTTATCATCGGTTTTAATTGCGTTTACATTAGCAACTGTCACTTATACCGGTTACCGCTTTATAAATTTTTTCAAGAAGGATCAATTCTTAACGCCACTGGGAATTGAAAAAACCATGTATAAAACCTTTGAGTGCGGTGGTTTAAAAATAAATTCACCGCTTGGCAATAATGATTTTGGAACAATACCTGTTCCCTGTACAGATCTTAATTGTGAAAATTTTTCGCCACGGGGAGATAAGATCACGGATGGTTTTAAAGCTAAATAGAGTCCTTTATACTCCTTCCACTCATTGCGCTACTGATGGCCAGGTCCATTACTCTTTCAGCATACGGCCGTGAAATTTCATTTAACGCTTCTGTCTTTTGATGAATGAGATCTTTATTGCCAGAATCAAATACTGATTTTAACTCATCCATTGCTTTATTTGTTGCTGAAATCTCCTGGGGTGATAGAAGCTCAGCATTCTTATTCAAAAATTTTTGTGTCGTATCAATTAATTGTTGTGCCTCGGTTTTTGCTTCTACTAAAGCTCTTAATTGAATGTCGGCACTTGCATGCTCAATGGATTCCATCAGCATTTTCTCAACTTCTGCATCCGTTAGACCATATTGTGGTTTTACCTCAATACTTTGTTCGACTCCACTTCTCAGCTCTTTTGCTTTTACATTTAATATCCCATCTGCATTGATCAAAAAAGAAATTTCCACTTTTGCCAAGCCTGCAGGCATTGCCGGAATACCTGACAAATTAAATTCAGCAAGCTTGCGATTATCACTTACCAGGTCTCTTTCTCCCTGGTAGACCGAGATTCGCATACCGTTTTGTCCATCTTTCTGCGTGGTATATTGACGAGCAGCTTTTGCTGGAATTTTTGAATTACGTGCAATGAGGACATCCATTAACCCTCCCATTGTTTCAATCCCCAATGATAATGGCGTAATATCCAGCAATAAAAAATCCTTATTGTTACCCGCAAGGATATCTGCCTGTACCGCTGCGCCCAAAGCTACCACCTCATCAGGATTCAACTCATCATGAACAGTACGGTCAAAAAACTTGCTTACCGTTTCTTTTACCAGTGGCACCCTTGTGGAACCTCCGACCATTACCACCTCATCAATAGCATTCGTAGAAAGAACGGCGTCGGCAAGAGCATTTTTACAACACTGGATTGTTCTAGCTAACAACGGTTGGATCAGGCCTTCAAATTCTTTCCTGCTTAATTCAAATTTTTCGCCCCCTGCTTCGCCCCTGAATAGATCATTATTGCTTAAATATTTTTTTGCCTCTTCAGCTTTCAATCTTAATTCCTGCGCAAAGCTTTTATGCAAGGTCAATTCTTCTTCTTTGATCCCTTTTTGATTTATCCAATATTTTAGGATTGCCTGGTCAAAATCATCGCCGCCAAGATATGTATCACCATTTGTTGAAAGCACTTCAAATATCCCATTGCTGATTCGCAGAATAGAAATATCAAAAGTTCCCCCACCCAGGTCATATACGGCCACTGTTTTTGTCTCATCGTTTCTCATACCTAATCCATAAGCGAGACTGGCCGCGGTAGGTTCGTTTACTATTCTCAATACATCGAGGCCCGCTAATTTACCGGCATCTCTTGTTGCCTGTCGTTGTGCATCGTTAAAATATGCAGGTACAGTAATTACAGCTTTGGTCACGGGTGTTTTTAAAATATGTTCGGCTCTTTTCTTTAATTCTGCAAGTATATAGGAAGACAATTCAACAGGTGAATAGAATTTTTCGCCCGCTTGTATTTTTACAAGGCTCTCCGTATTATCATCGATTACCTTATATGTGAAAAAGGATGCTCGTTCTTTAAGATCATTGTATGACTTACCCATCAAACGTTTTACAGAAAAGATGGTGTTTTGAGGTTCGGCGATAAGATAATTTTTAGCTAGATCTCCAACTGTTATCGATCCGGTTGAATCAAAATGAACGATAGAAGGCACCAGCGCATTTCCATCATGCTCTTTAAGGACCGTAGGTTGTCGACTCTCAGGATGAATGATTGCCACCAAACTATTTGTTGTGCCAAGATCAATTCCAACGATCATTTCTTGTTGCTGTAAACTTCCTGTAGCTATATTGATGGCTATTTTGCCCATTGCTGTGATTTATGTTAAGTAGCAAAAATATAAAAGCCGAAAATCAATCTCTTACGAAGAAGGAAACAAAAAGAACTATCTCAGATCTTTTGTAATAGCCAATTATCCTGTGCAGGTTCCCTATTTTCAAACTTTCCCGGAATGTGTTCAAGCACACGGAATTTTCCTTTGATTAATTGACGCATAAAATGATCGGATTGAAAAGAAGAATAAAGGCGATTGCCTTCCTTAGAATATTTACGTGTTACAAGACGGTTTGAATCAAGCACCTTTTTTTCAGCCATCGTCAACAGGGGTCGGTAGGCTTCTCCCTGGGTAGTGATAAAAAGCATTCCCCCCTGCTTGATTATCCTGTACAACTCATTTATCCAATCAAAATGATTTTTTTCAGAAAGATGAGTGAAAATTGATAAGCCAATGATTGTATCGAAAAAAACATCTTCGTACCCTGTTGGCGGATCAATTCTGTTAACTGAAAAATCTATTCCTCTTAAATGCTTACTGCACCACCCGATATATTCTTCATTATAATCAGTACCATATATTTCTGCAAGAGGCAATACGGATGGTAAATGACGCACTATCCGACCTGGCCCACAACCCCAATCCAATATTCTTTTACCTGTCGAAAAAAGATCAACATGCCTTGATAACAGCTCCACAATTTCCTTCGCTGTATTCTTCCCGTCTTGATAGTACCATTTAAAATTCAGCCTGTATGTTTCATAAATAAAAAAGTCAGGCGGAAGAGGAATATCCTTATGCTCGTTTTTAAATAATACATTCCCTTTTTTGTATTTAGAACGTTGCAAATAAAACCTTACTTTCTCAGCAGCAGAAAGAAGATTTAATTTTCTTAACCAACCGGATATAAAGGATTTTATGCTCACTTCGTTGCTTTGATAAACGAAAATAAAAAGGGAAGAGTATTCATAACTCTCCCCTTTAAAATTAGCTAAAGAAATTCTTTATCTCATCAGATACATTTTACCATATCCTTTATTGAAGTATTTGTCGGTATCGTCCCCTTCCGCTTTATACTTATCCAATGACCTTCCATTGAGATTGGTCACCACGCGATAGAGATAAATACCATTTGCGAGCTTCTGACCATACTGATCTGTTCCATCCCACTTAAACTCAGTAATGTTTCGTCCGATATGCAATGGGCCTAATTCATCCTTTGTTATCTCCCGGACTATCTTACCAGTAATGGTCATGATCTGTATCCTGATATTCTGCGGTACTTCAGCGCCGGTAATAGTGAATACAAAAGCTGTTGATGTGGTAAATGGATTTGGATAATTCAGCATGTTCGAGATCATCGGTTTATTGATAACCTGGAAACTGACCTTATATTCAATATTGCCTGCTGTATTTCCACTCCTGTCTTTACCTGTTACTGTCAATTCATAATCGCCATCAAGCGGGAAATAAGGCAGGAAGTCGATAGTAGCTGTATTATCAGGATTCGGCGCATTTCCTGCAGGAGTAAATTTCAATGTATCGTTTGTATTAAAGAAGTAAGAACGTTTAACGCCATTTGGATAAAGTACCTGGATCTTAGCACCAGTTGTATCATCCA
>CBFGXP010000076.1:0-16432 GCA_965652775.1 uncultured bacterium | reverse complement strand
TCACCAATATTTGATTTGTTGACCATTTTGATCAACTCCTGAATCTGCTTGAAGTCCATGTTTTTCAATTTAGTTGGTTTTGGTGAAATAAGGGAGGGCTAAAGTTAGGGAAATCAAATCCGGAAAGTTCATGATTTTGATAAGTTTTTGGCCTAAATCAACCCAAAATGAGATAAAAAAGCCCAAAATCCAGCCGATTTTGAGCAAATTCAACGATTTTAAGAATTACTCTTTTACCCTATCAACATACTCTCCTGTTTTAGTATTTATTCGAATGCGTTCACCCTCATTTACAAATAGAGGAACGCCAACAGTAGCACCGGTTTCTAAAGTAGCCGGCTTTAATGTACGTGTAGCGGTATCACCTCTTACCCCGGGCTCGCAATAAGTGATTTGTAAAGTTATTTTGTCAGGAAGTTCAGCACCAAGTACCTGGTCGTTTTCTGTATTGATCAAAATACCGACCTCCTGGCCTTCTTTCAAATATTGGGGTGCATCAATTGTTTCTGGTTGTAATGCAATTTGTTCAAATGTTTCACTATCCATAAAATTATAACCAGTATCGTCCTTATATAGAAATTGGTATGTGCGTCTTTCAACCCGAACCGGGAAAATATTGTCGCCTGAGTTCCAGGTTTTTTCGATACTGCGGCTGTTATCGACACCTTTCAGTTTCGCCCAAACTTTTGCAGCCGCACGGGCAGTTTTGTTTTCGCCGAATTCCACCACGCTGTAAAGACTGCCATCAAGGTTCAGGATCATACCACGACTGATATCAGATGTATTTGCCATTTGAACAACTATTTTTTTTGTGGCCGCAAAGATAAGGTTACATGGTCTTATGGCAAAGTGTGAATGGAAAGTTATCTGATGATTGAAAATTAATATGGTAAGAAATTAAACGGTTTCTTTGCAGGATGAAAACTATGTTTACAGTATTTGCTCTTTTGCAAATCAATATGCTTGCTTTGTCGCAACAAACAGAACCCCTCTATAAAAGATTTCCCACAGTCCCTCCATTAAAACTTCTTTTAGTGGACAGTACCACACAGTTTACAGAAAAGGAACTGAAAAAAGATTTGCCGGTATTTGTCATCTTATTCAGCCCTGATTGTGAGCATTGCAAAAAAGGAACAGAAGAACTGATCGATAATATTGATAAGTTTAAGAATATACAGATCGTAATGACTACAATTCTTCCGTTTGATAAGATGAAGGAATTTTATAACACTTATCAGCTTGATAGATTTAAAAATATTACGGTAGGGCGAGATCAATTTTTTCTATTGCCTACTTTTTATCGCATAAAGAATATGCCTTTCTTTGCGTTTTATGATAAAAAAGGCGATCTGATTGACATTGCGGAAGGAACGTTGCCCATAGCGAAAGTGCCCGAATATTTTAAGGAATAACCGGTTTATACCTGGTTGCTAAAATTATGTAGAATTATTTCCTGATAAATTTCTCTCTTTCAGTTTTATAATCATAGCTGTTTTCAACTTTACATTTTCATTTCGTTCTTGGCAGGGTTTTTTATAGGTTATAACTAAATGACTAAGACGCCTGCGATAAGATTCCATCCCGGGAAATGCCTCGTGGTATTCAATTTTCTATTGTCCCCGCTATTTCTGTTTGCACAAAGCACTTCCGACAAAAACTTTGATACGTCGCACTATATAATCAAAGAAGCAAGTAAAAAATATGAGCGAACATCTTCCTATAAAAAAAAATGGGGAGAGCATTACAGAAAAGAATGGTCAACTCCGGTAAAATTTAAAATAGCAAAATTAGATACGCTAGCCGGTGGCCTAACCCCGTATGAAAGTGGTGGTGGAAGACAAAGTAAAAGCCTTCGGCTAAAAGATAAAGATGGAAGGGAATATGTTTTAAGAAGTATTGATAAAAGCTTCGGTAAAGCACTGCCTGAAATTTACCAGGGTACTTTTATCGAGTCTCTCATCAATGACCAGGTTACAATTGGTCATCCTTATGCAGCATTGACGATTCCAATGATGGCGGAGGCAGCCGGCATCTATCATACTAATCCCGAAATAGTTTTTATACCTGAACATCCTGCCCTTGATTCTTTCAATAAAGATTTTGCCAATCAACTTTACTTATTTGAGCAACGTCCGGATGAGAATTGGGAAACGGCTCCAAACTTTGGCAACTCAAAAAAGATTGTCGGCACAGAAAAAATGTTAACTGAGCTGTTAGAAGATAATGATCATACAGTGGATCAGCTTGCATATGTAAGAGCCCGTTTGTTTGATTTTTTAATTGGTGACTGGGGTCGCCATGAAGATCAGTGGCGCTGGGCAAGTTTTAAAAAAGATGATGAAAAGATATATAAACCGATTCCAAGAGACAGGGACCAGGCCTATACAAAATTTGATGGTAAACTGCTTGGTTTTGCAATTTCAGTTGGTGATCTTGATCACTTGCAATCATTTGAAGACAACATAAAAGATATTACTACGTTTAATTTTCCTGCACGTAATCTCGATCGGCGGCTTGCCAATCAACCTTCATTAACTCAATGGATCGATATTGCAAAAGATATTCAAAGTTCTTTAACTGATGCAATCATTGAACATGCCATTAGACAGCTTCCGCCCGAGGTATATGATATTTCCGGAACACTTTTGATCGGGAATTTAAAATCCCGGCGCAATCATCTTGTTGACTATGCAACTACTTATTATAAATTCCTTGCGAAAAATGTAGACATTGTAGGTTCTGATAAAAAAGAGTTATTCCAGGTCAACCGGTTAACGGATAATGAAACGATCGTGAAAGTTTACAAACTTAAAGTAAGCGGAGACTCAACTGACAAATTGATCTATGAAAGAAAATTTTACACTCCCGAAACAAATGAAATAAGATTGTATGGAATGGATGATGATGATATTTTCCGGCTGGAAGGAAATTCAAATAAGGGCATCTTGGTACGCGTAGTCGGTGGAGGTGGTAATGATGTTCTAGAAGATAAATCAATTGTTGCAGGGCGAAAAAAGTTGACGCAAGTGTATGACACGGATAAAAAAGGATTTCAAACTTCTTCAGAAACACGTTTACGGATTTCTAATGATTCCGTTTTGAACAATTACGAATACAAATCTTTCGAATATGATAAAAAAGGATTTGGAGTAGCCCCGGGATTTTTCTCTCTTACGGTGGGTTATGGCTCCGCAAAGCATGAGTGGAAAAAATTTCCGGTAGGAACCGATCATAGTATTAAGTTCAAATATTCGATCAACAGAGGTGCTTTTTACATCGACTACCGGACAACAGTTTATCAAATGCTTGGAAACTGGAATGCATTTGTTGGAGCTGGAGCAGGTATCCCGGCTGTTGTAAACTTTTTCGGGGTTGGTAATGAAACTAGTTTGGAAACATATGACAGAAGTTACTTTCGATTAAGGAGCCAGGAATACTATGCGAAACTGGGCGTTAACCGCGTTTTCGGTAAGTCTCTTCTGGAAGCATCAGGTTTTTATGAAACAGTCAGGATCAAGGGTGATGCTGACAAATATGTGAATGAATTTCTGAATAATGGAGGCAGTATCTATGATATTAGTAGAAACCATTTCATGGGCGCAGACATAACTTATAAATATCAAAATACAGACCACCCGGTTGTTCCGGCAAAAGGGTTTAATTTTTTAAGTTCTGCCGCCTACACATATAACTTGAATGACGCCGATCGTTCTTTTACAAAACTAAGCGCCGATGCATCAGTTTATATTCCTGTTGCCAAATTTATTTCATTAGGGATTCGTGCAGGCGGCGCAACGAATATTGGAGATGCGGAATTTTATCAATTAAACATGCTGGGAAGCCATGACAATTTAAGAGGCTTCCGTAAATATCGCTTCTATGGTAAGCAAAGTTTTTACAACAACAATGAACTGCGATTCATCTTTAATGCGAGAAACAAGGTCTTCAATGGCAAATATGGGCTCGTAACATTTTTCGACAATGGCCGTGTGTGGCAACCTGGTGAACAATCAAATACCTGGCACACCGGTTATGGGGTTGGCGCTTTTCTTTCCATATTTAATAGAATCATTGTTAGTGGAGCTTACGGAATCTCTAAAGAAGATAAAGTGCCTTCTGTTTACATCGGGTTCTTTTTCTAATCAAAAAAACAGAATCCGGTCAATGCAAATCTAACGTCTGCCGCCTATCTTCGCAGCTCAAAATATTTTTTATCTAATTCAATTAGAACATGAAAGTTACTGTAGTTGGCGCCGGCGCTGTAGGTGCAACCTGTGCTGATAATATCGCAAGAAAAGAACTTTGCGAAGAGCTGGTTTTATTGGATATAAAAGAAGGTATTGCTGAAGGCAAAGCACAGGATATGATGCAGACGGCAGCGCTTCTTGGATTTGATACGAAAATAACCGGCAGCACAAATGATTATTTAAAAACTGCAGGCAGCGATGTAGTAGTGATCACTTCCGGATTGCCCCGCAAACCCGGGATGACCCGCGAAGAATTAATCGGTGTAAATGCTGGAATTGTAAAAGGCGTTTGTGAAAATATTTTGAAGCATTCTCCAAATGCGATCCTCATTGTTGTCAGTAACCCGATGGATACAATGACATACCTCGCATTGACGTCGACGGGTTTGCCGAAGAATAGGATCATAGGTATGGGGGGCGCCTTGGACAGCAGCCGGTTTAAATATCAATTAAGTCAGCACCTTGGTTGCAGCCCAGCAGATATTAATGCCGTGGTTGTTGGTGGACATGGTGATACTACAATGATCCCACTGATCCGCCTGGCAACATGGAACAGTGTACCCGTAACAAAATTTTTGAATGAAGGCCAGCAAAAACAGATCGTAAATGATACAATGGTTGGTGGCGCTACACTTACAAAATTAATCGGCACGTCTGCCTGGTATGCTCCTGGCGCTGCAGGAGCGGCAATGGTTGAAGCTATTCTTCGTGACGAAAAAAAATTATTCACATGCTGCGTTGCACTGGATGGTGAGTATGGACAAAAAGATATTTGCCTTGGTGTGCCCGTGGTTATTGGCAAAAATGGTTGGGAAAAAATTCTTGATTTTGGATTAAATGGTGAAGAACAAGCTGCATTTAGCAAAAGCGCTGATGCGGTAAGGAGTATGAATGATGTGTTGAAGACATTATAGAATTCAAATACATAGTTAGCAGGCGAACTTAATTGTTCGCCTTTTTTATTTTAGCGGGAAACTCAAATTTATCTTTGCATCATGCACTATGTGTCCGTTGACGAGCTGACAAAAAGTTTTGGTATCAAACCTTTGTTTTCCAATATCTCTTTTCATATTGAAGAAGGAGATAAGATTGCATTGGTGGCAAGAAATGGTTCCGGTAAAACAACTTTACTCCGGATACTGGCCGGGCAGGAAACCGGGGATGAGGGAAAGGTATGGATCAACAAAGATGTGGACGTTGTATTGTTTGAACAAGACCCGATTTTTAATGAGAACGAATCTGTACTCAATAATATTTTCTTTCACGATCATCCCACCATCAATGCAATAAAAGAATATGAAGCAGCCGCGGATGAAAGCAATGAACAAAATTTGAATGCTGCAATCGTAAAAATGGATGAGCTTGACGCCTGGAACTTCGAAGCCAAAGTAAAACAAGTACTTGGTAAATTAAACATTCATCACTTACAACAGAACATATCCGCGCTTAGTGGCGGACAACGTAAACGGGTTGCACTTGCAAAAACATTGATCGATGTTGGTTTTGAACACAAACATGTTTTGTTGATAATGGATGAGCCCACAAACCATCTCGACGTTGAAATGGTGGAATGGCTGGAAAATTATTTAAGCAGCCAAAATACCACGCTGCTACTTGTAACACACGACAGGTATTTTCTCGATGCTGTTTGTGATGAGATCTGGGAAATGAATGATGACAAACTCTTTGTATACAAGGGTGATTACGAAAATTATCTGGAGAAAAAAGCTGCAAGGCTTGAAAGTGACACTGCCAGCATTGAAAAAGCAAGAAATACATACCGGAAAGAACTGGAATGGATGCGAAAGCAACCTCGTGCCCGTACAACAAAAAGTAAAAGCAGGCAGGATAATTTCTACCAGGTTGAAAAAAAAGCAAAGCAACAAATTGCAGATGATCAATTGCAATTGCAAATGAAGATGAATCGCCTCGGGGGAAAGATCGCTGAATTGAAAAAGGTGTATAAAAATTATGGCGACAAAACTATTTTAAAAGGGTTTGATTATACTTTTAAAAAAGGAGATCGTATAGGCATTGTCGGTAAAAACGGAACTGGTAAAACAACCTTTCTCAATATCCTTCAAGGATTGGAAAAAGCAGATAGCGGAAAAATAAATATCGGCGATACTGTGATCTTCGGACATTATTCCCAGCAAGGGCTGCAGGTAAAAGAAGATGTGCGGGTAATTGAATATGTAAAATCGATTGCAGAAAATTTCCCACTTGCGAATGGTGGCTCTCTTAGCGCAGCACAGTTCCTTGAGCTGTTTCTATTTCCACCTGATAAACAGTACACGTATCTATCAATGTTAAGCGGTGGTGAAAAGAAAAGACTGCAGTTGCTGACCATCCTGTTTCGTAATCCAAATTTTTTAATTCTTGATGAACCCACAAATGATCTTGACCTGCCGACATTAGGTGTGCTTGAAAATTTTTTAGCAGAATTCCAGGGATGTTTGATCTTAGTTTCACATGATCGCTATTTTATGGACAGGCTCGTTGATCATCTATTCGTATTTGAAGGAGATGGTGAGATAAGAGATTATCCGGGCAATTATTCACAATACAGGGAATCCATAGTGAACAGCCAATCGCTAATAGAGAAAGTTTCTCAAAAAGATTCAGTGAATCGTGACAAAATAGATGCTGCGCAAGACTATCACAAGTCGACACACCAGAAAAAACGCCAATTCACGTTCAAAGAAAAAAGAGAATTCGAAACATTAGAAAAAGAAATAGCCGAATTGACCAAAGAAAAACAATCAGTAACTCAGCGTTTGAACAGCGGCGACGCTCCGTTTGAAGAGCTCAAACAACTTTCTAATCGCATTGGAGAAGTATCGAAATTGCTGGATGAAAAAGAGTTGCGTTGGCTGGAGCTAAGTGAGATGGCAGAATAATTAATTTCACCTTGCACTTTTGAAAAGTACATGTTACCTTTGAGCACTATCTAATCCCTCCCCTCCGCAAACTGTTACAATTTTTTTAAGCCCGTACGCCTATCATTTCTTAACTAAATTAATGTTGCGTATGAAAAAAATCAACACTTATCTGCACAATCCAGATGTGCAAGGCGCTTTACTGATCAGCTTTATTGTTGTGACGATTGCGTTGGTTACACTCTTTACCTGGGGAAAATAATTAGACTAACTAACCTGATCAAATGGCTGCTGAAATATCAACAGCCATTTTTTTATTTTAGATACTGCCTTGTAGTCTCTGCAATCTCGTCCATTGATATATTTTTCATGCATTTAAAATGACCCCGCGGACATTTACTGTAACCAATTTTGCTGCAGGGACGACATCGTAAGCCATTGATCTCAAATTTGAAATTTGAAATTTGAGATTTTCCATAATATGGGTACATACCAAATTCAGGCACGGTATTTCCCCAAACAGAAATAGTTTTTTTCCGGAAAGCTGCTGCAATATGCATTAGTCCTGTATCATGAGTAATGATAAGTTTTGCTTTTCTTACAAGATCAGCACTTTCATTCAAATTGAACTTGCCGCAGGCATTATAGATCTTAACTGGATCTACAGATACAATTTTCTTCCCATTTTCATTATCCTCTTTTCCACCCAGTAAAATAATTGGATGATCTATTTTACTGCATAATTCTTTTAATTTATCGACAGGTAATTTTTTTGTGTAATGAGCTGCACCAATTACCAAACCAATATACCCTGCATGATGTGAAGCCGGAATATCTTTTTGCTTTACGGTATCTTTTTCAGGAATAAAATAGTCAAGACCTTCGCCATCATTTACCACCCCAAAAGATTCAACTGTTTTCATATAGCGGTCTACTATATGAAGGTCAGGCATCATGTTCCATTTGAAATTTGTGTATATCCATTTCTGAATATTTAACTTGTTAAATGGAAATGATTTGATCCCTAGATCTTTTTTCAGCCGTAACGTTCGTAGGTTATGATGCAGGTCGATAATATAATCGTAATTCTCCTGTTTTAATTCATGCACAACAGTTTCCCAACTATGTGCAAGTGAATGAACTTTATCAATGTTTGGATTGCTTTCAACAATGGCAGCGAAGGATTGCTTTGTAAGAAAATGCACTTCGGCATCGGGCAATTGTTTTTTTAAACAACGAATAACCGGCGTTGTTAAAACAATGTCGCCAATGGAAGAAAATCTTATGATCAGAAATTTCATGTGCTTGAATTAATAATTATTAATTACTAATTATTAATCATTATTTTAAGGGATCAGTTCTTCCGGCTCAACATAGTTAAGATCCTTATGAAAAGTTTCTTCAGTAAAATAAGCAGCAACAAGCGTAATTACCATTACGATCACTCCGGTAATAATTGCGCTGTTAACAAACGACCATCCATTGCCTTTCTGGAACCAGTTTACAAACATCAGGTTGATCAATGGCAATGACCCGCGTACCATATTAGGTATTGTAGTAGCAGCGGTAGCACGAAGGTTTGTGCCAAACTGCTCCGCCCCCATAGTTACAAAGATTGCCCAAAACCCCGTGCTGAATCCAAGTGCGGCACAAGCTGCGTACATGGCAGCATCATTCTTTATGTTGCCACTAAAAAAATAAATACCTGAAATGATAGCGAAAAAATAAAAAAGATATAAAGCTTTTTTCCGGCTTTTAAAATATTGACTGATAAATCCGATAAGAATATCACCAATCGCAATTGCAGCATATGCATACATGATTGCACGGCCTGATTCAATATTGCTGCCATCATAAAACTCTTTGGCAAAGCGGTTACTCAGATTTACTAATACTCCAATTACAAACCAGGTTGGCAAGCCAATTAAAATAGCGAGTATATATTTTCTGAAGCGCCTGGCATCCTGGAAGAACATAAAAAAGTTTCCACGTACGATCCCGGCCCGTTGTTGCACATTTTTGAACATCCCACTTTCTACAACTGAAATTCTTAAGAACAATAGCAAAACACCCAGAACACCGCCAATTTTATAACACAATCGCCAATCACCCGTGATCTTGAAAGTGAAATATGCAGCGACTGCACCAAATAATCCAATACCAGCCACCATTGACGTTCCAATACCACGCTTTGCTTTAGGCAACAATTCACTTACTAAAGTAATACCGGCCCCGAGTTCTCCCGCGAGCCCAACACCTGCGACAAATCTTGCCCACGCATATTGATCAATATTCTGAACAAAACCGGTTAAAAAATTAGCAACTGAATAAAGAATTATGGATCCGAATAAAACACTCAGTCTTCCTTTTTTATCTCCCATGATTCCCCAAATAATACCTCCAAGTAACATACCCCACATTTGCCAGTTGATCACTTTTGTACTGGCAGTAATAACCATTTTTGTATTCGTCAGGTCAATGCCTAAGCTTTTTAAGCTTGGCTCCCGCACAATAGTGAAGAGTAACAAGTCATAGATATCAACGAAATAACCAAGTGCAGCAACGATTACGGGGAGAGAAAGTATGCCGTAGTGTCTTTTTTCCATAGTTATGAATTAGCAACGGGATCGTTATTCTTTTTTTTCTTGCCCGTGATCATCTTTATGATAACTGGCGCAGTTGTTACCAAGACTATTCCCAGCACTATCAATTCAAGATGATCTTTAAGATCAAACCCAAATTGTTTTAATATCCATTTTTGTAAAAAATATCCCGAGAACACCATGCTGAATACCCATAAAAGACAGCCAACCACATTATAAAAATGAAACTTCTTTCTGTCCATTTGAACTATGCCGGCAACAATTGGTGCAAAGGTTCTGATGAAGGGAAGAAATCTGGCTCCAATAATAGCAACACCGCCATGCTTATCATAAAATTCCTTTGCCTGGTAGAGATAACGTTGCTTAAATAAAAATCTGTCACGCCATGTAAACATTGCAGGTCCGACCTTACGGCCGGTCCAATACCCAACAGTATTCCCAAGAATACCACAAACGGAAATCAACCCCCATAAAACAAAAAGGTCAACCCATTGATTGCTTAGACTTCCTAATCCAATCAAATCGAGAAACTGGTATGCAAGACCGGGTCTTGTTCCTCCGTCTGCCGCAGGAATTTTGTGAGCAAATATCCCGGCAACAAACAGCAATGAGTCTCCCGGTAAAAAAAATCCAATAAATAAGCCTGTTTCAGCAAACACGACAAATAACAATACCCACAATCCGCCATTTTCAACGTACCACTGTGGTTGCAAAAGATCTGTCCAATGAAATACGTCTAATAAAAAAAAATGCATTTGTATAATTTTATAATGACTCTTAATTATTCCAATATGGCATCAGCAGCACTTTCATTAAATGCCAACGCTTTTTGATCATCAAATTCTCCTTCCCATCTTGCAATAACACAACTTGCCAGTGTATTACCGATCACGTTTACTGAAGTGCGGGCCATATCCATCAATTCATCAATACCATATATTGCCATAATAGGCCAAAGCGGGAAGTTAAATGTAGCCGCTGTCGCTATCAATATCACTAATGATGCTCTTGGCACTGCTGCTACACCTTTGCTTGTTAGCATTAACGTAAGACCAATCATCAATTGCTCACCAAATGATAAATCAATTCCTGATGCCTGAGCAACAAAAACCGATGCAAGGGAAAGATATAGTGTCGTTCCGTCAAGATTGAAAGTATATCCAGTCGGAATAACAAATGAAACGATCTTTCTTGGCACACCAAATTTCTCCATATTCTCAAGCGCTTTTGGCAAGGCAGAATCAGAACTGGTGGTAGCAAATGCAATAGACACCGGTTCCCGGATAGCTTCTATGAATTTTCGTAAAGGGATCCTGGCCACCCAAATGGCGACGGGCAACAGTACCAATAATAAGAAAGCAATTAATGCTACATATAAGGTTATTAGCAACAATGCGAGATTCTTTAAAATATCAATTCCAAGATGCCCTACAGTAACAGCGATAGCTGCTCCCACACCAAATGGAGCAAAATACATGATGATGTTGGTAAACTTAAACATCGTTTCGGCAAGACTTTCTGAAAACTCCAGCATGGGCCTTTTCTTCTTTTCATTAAGTAACGCTAATGCGATACCGAAGATGACACTAAAAAAAACAATGGGAAGTACATTACCCTCGTAAATTGATTTAATAATATTTTCTGGAAAAATATCAATGATATGATCCTGCCACCCTTTAGCAGGTGCATCAGGCAACTTGTTTATCAGCCCTTCTGGTAGTTGCACGCCGGCACTATCTAGTATACTAATTACTTTGGCCTGTAATTGTTTTTCAGAAGATCGTGGCAATTCTTTTAATAATTCCTGTGGTACTGCGATACCTTTCCCGGCACCGGTAATATTGATTGCCACAATACCAATAACCAAAGCAATGGTAGTAACAATTTCAAAATACAAGAGAGACTTCCAACCCATCCTTCCCACCTGTTTCAGGTTGGCGTGACTGGCGATACCAACAACCAGGGTTGCGAAAAGTAAGGGAGCTACAATCGTTTTAACCAAACGAAGGAAGATGACACTTAAAAATTTCAGATCCTGCGAACCTTTGGGAAAGTCAATACCGATTTCAACACCAACAGCCATTGCAACCAATATCCAGGTTGTCAGCGATCTTTTATAAATAGCAAATAAAACAAGACTTACAACAACTATCCACCGCGAGGTTAAAAGCACCTCATCGGAAAGATCGACCCAATTCCACATATCCAGGAAATGAAGAATAGACACGGCTGTAAAAAGGAGAAGGGAAAGCAGACCCGCTTTGCGTTTATTCATATTTGTATTGACTAAAGTCTCAAAACTAAAGGTTTCTTTCTATATAATAACCAATCCCAGTTCATTGGTCACGACACAGGTCGTTTAAAATCTTTTATTTCATTTTTAGCAGAAATCACTATTTTACCGGCTGTTTTACAGAAAAAGACTGAAAATTTATAAACCACAATCAACGACTGTATGAGTTTATTCCGCAAAAAATCTTTGGAGCACATGCTTGAGCATGCTGCTGATTCTGAAAAAGGGTTAAAGAGAACACTTAGTGCAACTAATCTTATAGCACTTGGAATAGGAGCTATTATTGGAGCAGGTCTTTTTGTAAGAACTGCTGCAGCTGCTGGTCAGGCTGCCGGTCCTGCGGTTACACTTTCGTTTGTTATTGCTGCGATAGGCTGTGCATTTGCCGGGCTTTGTTATGCAGAATTTGCATCAATGATCCCGATCGCTGGTAGTGCATATGCATACTCTTACGTGACAATGGGTGAATTGATCGCATGGATCATCGGTTGGGCATTGATAATGGAATACGCCTTAGGTGCCGCAACTGTTTCTATTGCATGGAGCGAATATTTAAATAAATTATTTGATAATCGAATACCGTATGAATGGTGCCATTCGCCCTTTGAAAGCTTTACTGATACATCGGGTGTGCATCATTCAGGAATTATGAATGCCCCGGCCCTGATCATTTTACTTTTATTGACTTTGCTCCTGATCAAGGGTACACAAGAGTCGGCATTGGTGAACGCAATCATTGTGTTTATTAAAGTAGCGATCGTTATTTTATTTATTGCAATTGGCTGGCAGTTTATTAATCCGGATAATCATACACCGTATATGATACCTGAAGGAACTCCCCCGGTTACAGACCAGGCAGGTAAAGTAATTGCCGATTATTCGGGTTGGAATAAACATGGATGGGGAGGTGTATTAGGTGGCGCTGCCATTGTATTTTTTGCTTTCATTGGATTTGACGCAGTAAGTACAGCAGCACAGGAAGCAAAGAATCCAAAAAGAGATATGCCAATTGGTATTTTAGGATCGCTGGCAGTTTGTACTGTTCTGTATATATTATTTGGATATGTACTTACGGGTGTTGCCCCATGGAAAGAATTTGTAGATCCTGAAAAAGGTCGTGAAGCATCAGTAGCGTATGCTATTAGTACTTATATGACAAATTATGAATGGCTATCAACCGCAGTTACAGTTGCAATTCTTGCCGGATTTTCTTCCGTGATCCTTGTGATGTTGATGGGTCAAAGCCGTATCTTCTATACAATGAGTAATGATGGTTTGATACCTAAAGCATTTGGCGCCATCCATCCAAAATATAAAACGCCATATAAAGCAAACTGGATATTATTTGTATTCGTTGGTGCTTTTGCAGCATTTGTCCCCGGCAATGTAGCCGGAGACCTGACAAGTTTTGGTACGCTGTTCGCTTTTGTACTTGTAAGTATCGGCGTTTGGATATTAAGAGTAAAATCACCAAATATTGAAAGACCATTTAAAGCGCCGATCTATCCGCTGGTTTGTGGCCTCGGTGCCATAATTTGTACAGCGATGATAATTGGCTTGGATTCGCAAACGTTGAAGGTTGCATTTGCCTGGATGGGAGTTGGCTTGGTTGTGTACTTTGCATATAGCAAGAAAAGAAGTAAACTAAGACCGCCAGGTAACATATTACCAACTCATGATGATTTCCAACGTCATAAATAATTAAAAAAAATCAGTTTAAACCCTCGCCATCTGTGAGGGTTTTTCTTTTTGCAGCATTGCCTTACTTTTGCAACCCGAAAACGATTTTTGGTTTTATCCCGATAGCTTTCGGCATGAAATAAAAAATCCGAAATCTGAAATTCATCAATCATGGGAAGAATCTTCGAAGTTCGAAAGGCCAGCATGTTTGCCCGTTGGGATAGAATGGCAAAACAGTTTACCCGTATCGGCAAAGAAATCGTGATTGCAGTAAAAGCTGGCGGACCCGATCCTGCAACTAATGCTGCACTTCGCCGTTGTTTTCAAAATGCCCGGAGCGTTGGAATGCCGAAAGACCGTGTAGAAGCGGCCATTAAAAGAGCACAAGGCAAAGAATTAATAAATTATGAAGAGATCCTTTATGAAGGCTATGCTCCGCATGGTGTTGCTTTATTGGTGGAAACAGCAACAGATAACCATGTACGTACAGTAGCAAATGTAAAATCATATTTCACAAAAGGCGGCGGCACGCTTGGTAACAGCGGGAGTGTAAGTTTTCAATTTAAAAAAATGGGTGTGTTTAAATTGAAACCTGAAGGGTTGAACATGGAAGACCTGGAATTAGAATTAATTGATTTCGGTTTGGAAGAACTTGGTGAAGGAACTGGTGAAAATGGTGAAAATATTCTGGTAGTTCGTTGCGGGTTTACTGATTTTGGTAATATGCAAAAAGCGTTGGAAGAAAAAGGCATCACTCCCATCAGTGCCGAACTTGAATGGATACCAAATGTTACAGTTCCGGTAAATGATGACCAGGCAGCTGATGTAAGTAAGCTGATCGAGAAATTAGAACAGGATGATGATGTGCAAAAGGTCTTTCACAATATGGGGTAATTTTATGAAGTGAATGATAAACCAGTAATATTTTTTGATGGTGTTTGTAATCTCTGCAGTGGGAGTGTGCAATTCATTTTAAAAAGAGATAAAGAAAAAAAGTTTCTGTTTGCATCTCTTCAATCCGTCTATGGGCAAAATTTTCTAAAGAAATATGAACTTCCCACTGATACTTTCAATTCATTTATTCTCTTTGAAGATGGAAAAATTCTAACTCGTTCTGCAGCTGCCTTAAAAATTTTTTCTCAATTAAAAGGATGGAAATGGGTCGGGCTGTTTTGGGTCGTTCCAAAATTTATTCGTGATACTGTTTATAATCTGATCGCAAAAAATCGCTACAAATGGTTTGGTAAAAAAAATGAATGCTGGGTACCCACACCCGAACTAAAAGCAAGATTCCTGGACTGACATTTCATTCCGGAACAAGGATCTCATAACTTTTTCCGGTTCTTACAGGTAAGGAGTTTGACCGCAGCCAGGGGTTCAACAACTTCAAAGTTTTATAATTAGTGCCATTATCAATTGCGAATTGAACCAAATCATTCACCGGGGTCTTCACATTTATTTTTCTTGTTTTAACAGAATGATACAGGTCCTCATCATCTAAAATAAAGCCGAGATCTTTCGCATTCTCCACCAAATGTTTAAATGCCAGTATCCGGAAAATATAGCGATTTGTCTCTTCAGGGAGTAACAGATCATAATAGGATTTTGTTTTTTGCAAATTGGCCTGCGTTGCATAACCACCCTGCCCGCAATTGTATGATGCTGCCGCTGCCGTCCAGGATCCAAACTTATTATAAGCCGCTTTCAAATATTTGCAAGCTGCATCAGTAGATGCAATGATATCACGCCTTTGATCAACCTGCTTGTTAACTTCCAGGTTGTATGCGGGGGCCGTGTCAGCCATGAATTGCCAGAAACCAACCGCACCGACACGGGAAGTTGCATTAGCAAGTAAATTACTTTCCGCTATGCATAAAAATTTAAAATCATCCGGAACACCATTTGCTTTTAGCCGTTCTTCAATCACCGGAAAATACCTGTTTGACATTTTTAAAACGAAAAGAATATTGTTCTGCCAATAATAATTAAATAAAAGTTCCCGGTCCATTCGCTCTCTTATATCCCAATTATCGAGGGGAACAGGTTCACCGGCAAAATCCATTTTTGCAGGTAATTCAGGTGCATACCATTGATGGGTTGTCTCTCTCTTTTGCGTTGTTTCATTTTTTCTTTTATCAAAAGAAAATTGAATGATAATAAAAAGACATATCACGAAACCTGCGATAAAGTTAAATATGGGATTGGTCATAGTTTTCATGCTAAGGTTTTTACTGGTCCTGCAATAATCAGGCTGAAATTGAATCAAGGCAGTAACTAAATTAAGTTGGAACATAAGTGTAATTAAAACCCCAAATTGACTCTTTCGTTGGTGAAGAAATAGGCTCCGCCTGTTGCAAAAGGATTGATCATCAAAAAAAAGAACCTCCATGTAAACACATGAAGGTCTTTTGTAGATTGAACCGTCCTCTATTTCGTTTTTAAGTTGCCCAATGGCTCACTTACTTGTTTGGAAAAAATATTAGCCGCAACTCTTTCCCCTTGTAAGAAACCTATTTGAATACTGCGCTTATAATGAATGCCCGCATAAAATCTCGAGAGCCCTGCTTCATTAGCAATATCAAAAAATGATACATAGCTTCTTGGTGCATAATTTAAATAGTCGTAGGTATGATCAGTGAAGCTTCCCAGGTCTCCAAACAAATTTTGCAATACCGCTGCAGAGGCCGCCGAAAGCGATGAATGTGCTGACGAATACTCAGGATGAGCCGG
>CBFGXP010000075.1:0-16752 GCA_965652775.1 uncultured bacterium | reverse complement strand
ATAAATATCGCGAACCGGGCCTCTACCAGGTTTGTATAAAAAATATTTTATTACGGCGGATGTGAAGCTGGTAAATGCAAACCAATCCAAATAGGAAGGAGAGATGAATGCAAGGCAGACTTCGTAAAGCTTCCTGTAACAACTGCTAACAATCCACTGACTGCAGTTTTTAAAGCGATCCCATGGCATAGTAATAACAAAAAGCCAAAAAGAATTTGCTGGAAGTTTGGCGATGGTAAAGACACCTGTATTTCTTACCCTGAAAATTATACAGGCAATTATCCTGTTCATCATACTTATCGTCAATCCGGCAACTACGAAGTTTGTGTGAAGATCACTTATTACGGAGGTTGTGAAGCTAATAAATGTAAGAGAATACAAATTGGCGAGCCAGACAAGTGCGGGGCCGATTTTCAAAAAATTCCTCTAACGAATGCTGACAACCCTTTGGTAGTTGGCTTTAAGGCGATCCCTTCTCATAACAATAATAGAGTACCTAAAATTATTTGCTGGAGCTTTGGTGATGGCAAAGACACCTGCATTGAATATGCACAAAACTTCTCCGGTCCTTATGTGGTACGTCACAAGTATAATGTACCGGGCACTTACAATGTTTGTGTAAAAATCCTTTACTACGGCGGGTGTGAGGCAAGAAAATGCAAGCCAATAGTTGTTACAAGACCAGATGAATGTCGTGGTGATTTTGAAAAGCTTCTGCTATCAACTTCCAATAACCCACTTACTGTTACCTACAAAGCGTTACCATGGCACAACAACGATAAGAAGCCAAAACAAATTTGCTGGAAGTTTGGTGACGGCAAAGACACTTGTATTACTTATCCGGAAAACTATACTGGTTCATATTTAGTGAGGCATACTTACCGTGAACCGGGGCGGTATGAAGTATGTGTTAAGATCATGTACTATGACGGTTGCGAAGCATACAAATGCAAACCAATTAACGTTGGACAATTCTGCAGGGCTGATTTTGAAAAGCTATTGGTAAACACAACTACAAATCCTTTAGTTGCTTACTATAAAGCAATACCATTTCACAGCCAGGATAAAAAACCAAAAAAGATTTGCTGGACGTTTGGTGATGGCAGAGATACCTGCATCGAATATTCTGAAAATTACACCGGTTTATATGGAGTGAGACAAGAATATGATCGTCCAGGTGAATATGAAGTATGTATAAAGATCTTTTATTATAGCGGTTGCGAAGCAAAGAAATGCAAGGTGGTAATGGTAGGAGAACCGGTTCGTTGCAAAGCAGGTTTTGAAAGAATACCGATCAGCACCGTCAACAATCCGTTACATGTTGCTTTCAAAGCACTGCCATGGCATGTTGAAAATAAGAAGCCAAAAGAAATCTGCTGGAAGTTTGGTGATGGTAAGGATACTTGTATCCAATATGGCGAGGACTACCCAGGACCTTATGTTGTTCATCATAAGTACGACCGGCCAGGTAGCAATGAAGTATGTGTTAAGATCATCTATTATGGCGGTTGCGAAGCAAAGAAATGTGAAGTGGTAAGAGTAGAAGCGGCGGGTGAATGCCGTGTCGGGTTATTTGAGCTGACGCCTTCTATTACAAGTCTTGTAAGAGGATTCTTCGGATCGCCCTGGTCATCGGAAAATAAAAGACCTGTTCGTGTATGCTGGTACTTTGGCGACGGGACAGATACTTGTATCCAATTGAATTCAGGTATCTCTTTATCGCAGTTGTTTATCCGGCACACTTATCCTGCTCCTGGTATATACGGGGCTTGTGTTAAAATTCTTTTCGAAGGCGGTTGTATCGCTGCCGATTGTGATGAGGTTATAATAAGACCAACTACAAATGTTTGCGGCGGTTATATGACCGATTCACTCATTTCCCGCCGGACATTCAGGTTCAAGGGATTTGCTATTCATAATCCTGGTGATCCGGTAATTGGTTATCGGTGGACATTTGGCGATGGAATTGTTTCAACAGGAAGAGAAGTAACACACGAATACAGTGCGCCGGGCAATTATGAAGTTTGCTTAACAATAAAAACACATCGTGGTTGTGTGACTAGAATATGCAAACCGCTTCATGTGCCAGGCAATACACAAGTCGCATTACAAATAACACCCAACCCGGTGATCAATAACATGCATGTGTTGTTTTATTCAACACATACTGAGCCATTGATCATTAAAATAGTAAACGGTAATGGTGTAATCGTAAGAACATGGACACGAAATGCAACACAAGGTGCCAACAACTGGGACTTTGATGTATCAACACTTGGAACAGGTGCATATACACTGTATGTTCAATCGCCCAACCAATTATCAAGTCAAATATTCATTAAAGCGAATTGAATAGTCAGGGCTACGAAAGCCAGGCCGTTTTACCCGAAAGGGTAGGCGGCCTTTTTTGTTATCATTACTTGCCAAATCGAAATAAATAGGGTCCCGCACGAGCAGGACCGTTCCATTTATAGTAAAGATGAAAACAATTTAATTACATGTCAACCCTTCAACTGCAGGAGCAAGTTCAACTCCATTAGCATCTTTCACTGACCAGCTTCCTGTTATTATTCCACCTGAGTTTGTTGAATTCCATTTTATCCTGATAGTAATTGTTTCACATTCACCGACACTTCCCTCAACTTTAATAATACGATTAGTGCTTCCCCCCGGTGTCCATTGTGATGTTGTTAAATTTCCGCCGGTAACAGTCACTTCAGCATCGGCACCGGTAAAGTTTGTAAGACCTCCCTGTATTTTTATATAGGTCAGAGCATCCTTAGCAGTAAATGTATAAACAGCTTCACGTGCCGTACCGCATGCAATTGCCTCACCGGTAAATGATATAGCACAGCGATTGGCACAAACGCCGTACAGATTATAAGAGCAAGCTAAATTCATTGGAGAGTTTTGCCCTTCCTGGTATATGGAAAAAGGAACATTATCACATTGTTGCCAACCTTCGGGTAAAGCAAAGGTGAATGTGGCGGTAGATCCGCTGGCCAAAGTTGTTACCGATTGGGTAGTTCCAAAAGCAGTAACACTTACAGTATTCGAAGCATTACCCCCGCTATGAGTAAATGTCACTTTAACAATAAATGAAGTGGGAGTGTTATAGGCAACATGATTTACTGTCTTCCAATGTGGGTTAGAAGCGTTTCCCCAGGTTTGAGTTTTATACCCGGAAACTTCGATAAACGGGCCGTTCGGATCAATACAGGTTGACCAGCAGTCAACAGGTTCGATAGGCGCTCCGCTAACAAGGACGATCTTGGGTCTTCCCGCAGCTTCTTCGCTGAGTTCAGTTCTTGCAAGATCATTTTTTTGACAGGAAAAAAATACAATGGTGGCAATAAAGCTCATCAATAGAGCAAGGGTACGTGCTGTTTTCATGCATCAGGGTTTAAAAATTAAAAAACGGATTGTGTTGGTGGTTGTTCGGGAGGAGACCGGAATTTAAATCCGATAGCTATCGGATGCATAATTACTGGTGTAATATACTATCAGTAACCGGGTACAAAATTAATTCACAAATCCATTTTTCCTATAGTGGTTCTACGATCAATAAAATTATTGACTACGCATAACTTTTAAAAGCCCGTTTATCTTTTCAGGTTCAAAGATTTGATAACAAAAAAGTATGTTACATAAAATAAAAAACCGCCCCGATGAATCGGCGGCGGTCTGATTCAAATTGACTGCTTATATCAATTCTTCTTCAAAGAATATGCATAGTTTCCACCTGCACTCAGGTCAAGTGAAATGGTATAGTTACCAGCGGCTGAAATTACTATATCAGCAGCCCCATATTCAGGCTTAAAATCCGAATTGCTATCACCAAAATTTATTGCCCAATCATTGTTGGCCCTGAACTTAAATTTTCCCGCGGGCATATCTCTTGTGATCGTCCAAACCCCTGTGCTTGCATTGAAGGTCATCGGGTCACTCGTGGACCAATTATTAAACTCTCCAATCAGTCCCCACGCATTTATTTTATCATAACTCCAGGTTAGGTCAGTTGTATTGGCTCTTATCCGGTAATAGCCGGCAATACCCGCACCACCAGAAGGCAGCTTAATATTGCTACCACCACTTGCTGTTAATGTGCCCCCACCAGTAAGAGGATTAGATATGTTAGTGGTTGCAGCACCATGATCGCCATGCGGCCAGTCATTTCCCTTCACCATCTTAAATTCAGGTGTGGCAGCATTGAATACAATATATCCTTCAAACCCGTCATAACCACCATTGTTTTGTTTTACAATTTGTGGTGCAGTGCCAGGGCTCCATCCCTGGAAATTGCCTGCAATATTCAATGCATTAGGATATGCATAAGTGATCAGGTCGCGGTAAGCTGTAACGGTAAGTGTTATTACATTTGAATAGATTGCCGGAGCGGCAGCAGCCACGCTTGCTTTTACTCTTACTTCAACAGGCGTTGCCGTGCCGTAGTTAATGATTTTTAGAAGCTCCCTGTTAAAATCAACTACCTTAAAAGTTTTTTCCAATGGTGGCGTTTTGCTTAACCCGACTTCAGTTGTGGATGCAGTGGCGAAGCTTGTACCGCCCTTTGAGATCTGCAACGTATAGGTAACTGCTGCATCAAAACCAAAGCTGGCATTAGTAGTATAGGTGAATTTGATAGCATCACTATTAGCATTTGCCTGCAACAACACGAGTGTGGTTGGAGTAGCGGAAAGCGATGGGGCGGTTCCTGTGTTCAGTACAGTTTTGACCTCATCCTTTTCACATGATGAAAATGTGATAGCTGCACTCCCAACTATTATTATTTTATTTAACCATTTTCTCATAACGTTATTATTTAGATTGGTGATCCCGATCTTTCGATAACTCAGGAGTATCGGGATTGATTTTTTATTTTTAATACCCCGTGTTTTGTACAAGATTAGGATTGGCTGCAATATCTGTTGAAGGAAGAGGGAATAATGTTCTGAAACTTCCAACAGCAACGCCACCTGCTACTCCTCCCTTCCATGGCCATACATAAGTACTGCCGGTATAATAATTTGCAAAGCCCGGATATTTTTCAAACCGGATCAGGTCCTGGCGACGATGGGCTTCCCAACTCAATTCTCTTGCTCTCTCTTTTAAAACAAAATCAAATGTGAGATCAGTAGCCGCAATGTTGCCATTCGTATTTCCATAAGCTCTTTGGCGTAATGCGTTAATATAATTAACAGCAGTATTTTTATCGGCGTTTGTTGCCAATACACATTCAGCATACATTAAATACACATCTGCTAAACGAAACAAGGGAAAATCAGTATCGGGAAAATTCCCATCCGGATCCGATCCCTTAATTCCTGTTGAAGTCAAATTCTTGTACTTCGTAATTGGATATCCATCTGTAAAAGTTGAAAGATCGATTATCTCTAAATTTTGGCCGCTTGTATGAAACATACCTCTTGAATCTGGTATGCCTGTAGTAGTTGGAAAAAGATTAACGATAGCTTTTGTTGAACGTAAACCACTCCATCCACCATTTATTCCATACTGTGCAGCATTCATATTACCACCAACAGGAGCATGGATAAGATAGGTCATAGCGCCCCATGATTTGGTGCGAAGACCATCAAAATTTACAGCAAATATTAATTCTGGCGAAGTATTATTGTCAGCAAGAAAATTATAACCGTATTGCGAAGCTAACTGGTAACCTGCAGCAATGATCTTATTACAATACGTGATGCAATCGCTGTGTCTTGCAGTGCCGCTATACACTGCCGCATTCAAATATAGTTTTGCAAGTAACATCCAGACAGCAGCCTGGTCCGCTCTTCCGTATTCATTTTGTCTGGCTGGGGCCAATAAAGTTTCGAGTGATTTCAATTCCGTTTCAAGCCAGGTAAATAAATTAGACCTTGTTATTTGTGTGGGGAAGAATGCACCGATAGGATCTGTTTCCAATACAAACGGAACATTGCCAAACATATCAATTGCATGATAATAACTGAGGGCTCTCAAAAATCTTGCTTCGTTATGATATTTTTTTGCTTCAGTCAGATCTGAGCCTGTTATCTTACGTTCAGATAATTTATCATCAGTTGTTTCTCTTAAAAATTCATTACAAAGTGAAACCTGGTAAAAGATCCTGTCATACATCATCCGCACAAACTCATTTGACGGCGTCCATGTCATATTGTGCAGGTCTTTGATCGTTCCATCATTCCATCCAATTACAGCTTCATCAGACGCTAACTCCTGCAATTGCCAGTACTGGCGCAGGTAACTGGAAAAACCTTCATCAAGGCCAAATATATCGGGACGTCCGCTTGGCCCTTGCTGACCACTGACGGCAAGTCCCGCATATAATTTTGCAAGGATAGATTTATAATTGCTGAATTTATCATAAACCGTAGCCGAAGTCACATCATACGGGGGCTTCCTGTCTAGTGTTTTGGTACAGTTGGTAAAGAATATTACCAGCACTACCAGTGAAATACCTTTCGTGAATTTATTTTTCATAATTCAATTTTTTTATCGATCAAAAATCAAGATTAACACCAAGAGAATAATTACGTGGTCTTGGATAAAAATTGTTATCGATACCACTGGGTATCTCGGGATCAAGGCCGGAATATTTTGTGATCACAAATACATTCTGAACGTTGGCTGAAATCCTTAAAGTAGCATTCTTGCAAATTCTACCAACATTATATCCCAGGTTAATATTATCCATTCTAACAAATGATGCATTCTCGATATAATAATCGGACCAGAGTCTTGGTACAGTAAATTGCGTGTTCAGCACATCTTTAGCTACGTTGCCGAGGTAGTTAGGAAATCCAAAGTTTTGATAAGTGCCATTATTTGAATGAAAGTTGTTATACATGTAGTTACCAACGCTGGCTCTTGCAGCAAAACTCAACGACCATTTTTTATATCCAAACTGTGAGCTTAACCCCATGTAGTATTTTGGCTGCGGATTCTTATACCGGTACTTATCTTTATCATCGGAAGCGCCATCTTTATTCTGATCAACGTACAACGCTTCTATTGGTTTACCATTTTGATCATACACCTGCTTATATACATAAAAAGTGCTTGGCGCATATCCAACGGTATGAACCTGGATCGTATTTCCAACACCACCACTGATACCTCCAACAAGATTACCTATGGCATTCGGATCTTTTATTTTGCTCAGGTTAGTAATTTCACTTTCATTATAGGTGAAATTATAAGCGAGATCCCATGTAAAGTCTTTATTGCGCACAGGTGTTGCATTTATCGAAAATTCTAACCCCTTATTTTCAATATTGCCGACATTGGTAAGTATCTGGTTGGTAAGATTAGAACCTGCAGGAACTGAAATTACAGCGAGCAGATCTTTTGTTCTTTTGAAATATGCATCTATACTAAATGAAACTCTTCCGGTAAACAAGCCAACATCAAGTCCTGCGTTATAAGTCTCAGTTGTTTCCCATTGTAGATTTTCATCATATCCTTCAGGACGAAGCAGCAAATAATAATTGCTTCCGAATTGATACATTCCGCTGCTATCGCTTAAAGAATATCTCGCCAGGTAAGGATAATCACTGCCTACATCCTGTTGTCCTGTTCTGCCCCAGCTTAATCGAAGTTTTAAATCAGAAATAGTTTCTGAATCTCTAAGGAATGATTCGCGGCTTAATCGCCATGCAATTGCGACGGCAGGAAACCAACCCCAACGATTATCTGCACTAAACCGTGAAGAACCATCTCTTCTTACAGACGCAGTCAGCAGGTAACGATCATCATAACCGTAATTTACTCTTCCAAACATTGATAGTAATGTATGCTGAGTTTTAAAAGGAGGACCAGCAGGTATTACACCAGTACCATTGATTGTTGGATATCCCGGGCTATAAGTAGTCCAGTCCTGCCAGCCGTATCCTGCTGTTGCGTCTACACGATGTTTGGAAAACACTTTCATATAGTTCAGGTAGAAGTCAGAAAGATAGTTCCATCTTTTTTGCATGTACTTGGTTTGGCTGCCCTGAGTATAAAAAGCTGATGCATTTGTAGCAGGTGTTTTTGAGGTGCCGGACCCTTTGGAAACGTCGTAACCGAGGTTCAGGTTGGCTCTCAGGTCTGGTAAGAAATGAAGTTTGTAATCAAATTGTATGTTACCAATACTTCTGTATGTTGTGCCCACATTGCTTGTTTGCTCAAGCATGCTTACAGGATTTTTGGAAGCTAATGTATTAGGCAAACCATTTAACTCCCATTCCCAATAACCTCCATATTGTGGTTTTGTTTTATCATAAACTGGTTTTGTAGGATCAAAGAAAACTGCGGCGCCAATTGCCCCCTGATTTGCAAAACGGCTGCGGCTCACAGAGTTCTTCATATTCACATCGATACTAAGATGATTTTTCAGCAGCTTAGGATTGAGGTTAATTGCCATTGTGCCTCTTTGCAAATTATCAGTTTTTAAAATACCATCCTGGGTTAGATAACCAAGTGATAAACGATAAGGGAACTTTTTAATACCGCCGGTGAAACTGATATTATTATCTATTGCAAGTGCGTTACGATAGATCTCATCCTGCCACTTTGTGTTCTCTGATGTAAGCAATGCTTTTTGTGCAGCAGTCCCTTGTGCCATTACCAGGGCCTTGTATTCATCTGTATTCAATACATCAGCCGTTTTTGTCACAGTAGATAATGTCACGTTATTATTGTAACTCACTTTCAGCTTACCGCTGTTCCCTTTTTTAGTGGTAATAATAATAACACCATTAGAGGCCCTATTACCAAAAATAGCAGTAGCCGAAGCATCTTTCAAAATGTTCATGCTTTCAATATCATTGGGATTTAATAATGAAAGCGGGTTTGCCACACCGGAAATGTCGCCTGTTTCAAGAGGGACTCCGTCAATAACTATCAAAGGAGCGTTGCTGGCATTCAATGAAGCTCCTTGCCTGATGCGGATATAAATGCCGGCCCCCGGCATTCCATTGCCAGTTGATATTTGCACACCCGGTGCCTTGCCCTGGATAAGTTGAAGTGGTGTAGTTTGTGGCCCCTTTTGAAAATCTTTGGTAGTAATCAGCGTGATAGACCCGGTAAGATCCTTTTTCTTAGCCGTTCCATAGCCGGTCACTACGACCTCACCAAGTGTTGCATTTGTCGCTGCAAGCTGTATATCTATTGAAGATCTTCCATCAATAGATATTTCCTGGGCATCAAAACCAACAAATGAAAAAATTAAAATGGTTGTGGAGGGGCTGACCGATATTCGATAGGTACCATCAGCTTTTGTTTGAGTGCCGGCAGCACTGCCTTTGGCAGTAACGGATACCCCAGGCATCGGTGATCCGTCTTTTGGATCAGTAACTTTTCCTGTTATAATTTTTTCCTGTGCGAATGCAGTGATTGAAAAAAATAGCATACAGGGAAAGACAATCGCTTTAAGCAATCTTTCGCAGTACATAAGCAGTAATTAGAATTAGTGAATAAAAAGTTTAAAACCTAATGTGTAATAAGCACACAATGTTATATAAATTTTAAATCCCGGCAAATAATTTTTAGCAGGCCTCCCTTTTATAAATCTAATGACATTGGTTTATTTCGGGTGTTTAAGAAATGACGAGGTGAATTCAATTGGATTTTATAGCTTGCCCTATTGGTTAGCTGGCAAATTTTTTACCGCTAATTATTATAAAGCAACTAATTACATAAAGTTTATGGCACTTAAAGTTTTTCTTATTTCCCTGAATTGTCTTTGCGCATTTTTTTGCTTTTCCCAGGATCCCTGGAAGATCAGAGCAGAAAAAATAGATCCTAATAATTATTATGGTATAACTGCAGCCAACGGAATGATTGGAATTATTTCTTCACCAGAACCATTTAAAGTTAAAGATGTTGTACTGGCCGGCGCCTACGATCTGTATGGCCGCGGCCGTGTAAGTAATTTTTTAAAAAGTTTCAATTTGCTGAACATGTACCTGGAAGTAGATGGAAAAAGAATTGATGGAAAATCTGCTTCCAATATGCAACAGGAATTGGATATGAAGAAAGCTTCTTTTACAACAACTTTCGATTACAGTGATAAAGCTGCCGTTTCATACACATACTATTCACTTCGTCATTTACCGTATACCGTTTTAATGGATGTAACCGTGACAGCAAAAAAAGATGTTGGCATTACGGGTGCCAGTGTGATGGAATCACCTGATGCTTTGAAGGATGTTCAGAATTATTATAACGAGATCGACAGGCCACATGTAGTTATCAGCTTACTTACATCGTCAGCAAAAAGTCCTACCGGAAAACTTTTGATGTGTGCAAGCAATACTTTTTTATTTGGTGAATCACACGGTACCGAACCCAGGGTGATCCACGAAATGTGGGATAATAATATGCACCTGATGAAATTTACTAAAAAACTTAAAGCTGGTGAGACCTATCGCTTTTCAATTGCCGGCTCATCAATTACATCCGCCCATCACGATGATCCCTTAAATGAAGCGGAACGTGCAACTATTTTCGCCAAACTGGAAGGACGCGATCGTCTCTTAGATTTTCATCACAAGGCATGGGAAGAATTATGGAAGAGCGATATTACAATTGAAGGTGATGCGCAAAGCCAGCAAGATGTACATAGCATGCTTTATCATCTTTATTCTTTTTCAAGAGAGGGTACGGCCTTGTCTCCATCTCCAATGGGATTGAGTGGTCTTGGTTATAATGGTCATGTTTTTTGGGATACCGAATTATGGATGTACCCTTCTATACTTATTCTTCATCCCGAAATTGCGAAGAGCCTTGTCGAATATCGCTATCAACGCCTGGATGCCGCAAAAAGAAATGCATTCAGTAAAGGATATAAAGGAGCAATGTATCCGTGGGAAAGTGCAGAGACCGGTGTTGAAGAAACACCAGTATGGGCATTGAGCGGTCCATTTGAACATCACATTACGGCTTGCGTTGGTATTGCTGCGTGGAATTATTATTGTGTAACGCAGGATAAACAGTGGCTTCGCGAAAAAGGTTATCCAATATTATCTGCTACTGCGGATTTTTGGGCAAGTCGCGTAGAAAGAAATGGCCCCGGCCATTATGATATTAAAAATGTAGTGGCCGCTGACGAATGGGCCGAAAATGTAGATAACAATGCATTTACCAATGCTGCTGCAAAATCTAATTTACAATTTGCAACTGAAGCTGCGAAAGTGTTAGGTATTACTGCGAATCCGGATTGGCTGAATGTAGCCTCCAATATTCCTATTTTAAAAATGGAAAACGGGGTGACGAGAGAACACGCAACCTATAACGGTGAGGGAATAAAACAAGCAGATGTGAATTTATTATCCTATCCTTTAAAACAAGTCACTGACCCTGGTCAAATAAAAAAAGACCTGGAATATTATGAAACAAGAGTGCCTGATGAAGGTACTCCCGCCATGACACAGGCTGTCTTTACAACATTATATGCAAGGTTGGGTAATGCCGAGAAAGCCTATCAATGGTTTAAAGAATCTTATTTACCCAATCTCAATCCGCCATTCCGGGTAATCGCTGAAACCAAAGGGGGAACGAATCCATACTTTGCAACAGGCGCCGGAGGAATCATACAATCATTATTAATGGGTTTTGGCGGACTGGACATCACATCAAATGGAATTGTTCAATTAAAAACTTCATTGCCAAAACAATGGAAAAGCCTCACACTAACAGGTGTTGGCCCACAGAAAAAAACATTCATTATTAAATAAAGAGGAATTGTATCTTTAACTGCTTGAAAAAGATTGTTGCTATATTACTGCTTTCCTTAATGGTATTTAACCTTGCCGGTTATCGTTGTTTGTTTTCAGCAATTGAAAAAAAGGCAACCGCAAAACTTGAACAAAAAATTTCTTCCGGCGAGTACAGCGACGAACAACTAGTTGAGATCCGCATTCCCCTAAACATGCCTTATTATTCCGATAAGGATTATGAAAATGTATACGGAGAAACAGATTGGAATGGCGAGCACTATCGTTATGTAAAGAGAAAAGTAAGTGGCAATACTTTATACCTGCTTTGTCTTCCAAATAAAGAAAAGACGAGTATAGCAAAAGTAAAGAATGAGTTTACCAAGGCAATAAATGATATTCCTGGAAACAACCAGGGCTCCCCACAAAAAAATGGTTTAATAAAATTACTGACCACTGAATTCCAAATGAACGAAACCACGTTTGATATAAATAATTATACCATTAGCTCCTTATCCCTTGTTAGTCGAAATGCTGATGCAAAAGATTTGTTTACCCCGCTCACAGATGCGCAACCTCCCGAAGCGTAGTTTTTTTCTTAGTTGAAGTCCACGGAGAAAATATTTATTCCCTAATTTCTTAAATAGAAAATGAAAGCATTAAAATTTTTAATGCCCCTATTGTTGCTGGCCGCCGTAAGCTGTACAGAAAAAGGGGCACAAACAGATCTGAAATTCTTTGACGACCAGATCCTTTATTGCAAAACAGTGAAAAAGCTTAATGATGTAGTATTGGAGAATAATTTCCCTCCTATGATCGCTACACGCAATTATGTGTATGCATCGATTGCTGCATTTGAATGCGTAGCAGCGGGCGATGATAATTATATTTCGCTTGCCGGACAGATCAAACACATGCCCGCGATGCCGAAACCGGTAACTAAGGACTTAGATTTTTCCTTGGCTGCATTACTTGCTTTTACAAAAGTGGGTAACGCCGTTACTTTTCCCGAAGGAAGCATGATGGGTTATTATAATGATCTGACAAAACAGGCAGAAAAGGCGGGAATATCAGCAGCTGTTGTAAAAAACACTGTTGCGTTTTCCGATAGTGTTGTGGCTGCAATTATGCGCTGGAGCAAGAAAGATAATTATGCACAAACAAGAACGGCAGAAAGGTATACCGTGTTGTACAATGTACCTGGTCGATGGATACCAACACCGCCCATGTATGGAACTGCTGTAGAACCTCATTGGAGAGAAATAAGAACGATGGTAATGGATTCCGCATCACAATTCAGACCTGTAGCCCCACCTGTGTGCGAGCCGGATAACAAAAACAGCAATTACTGTAAAGCGATGATGGAAGTAAAAACAATTGGTGAAAATCTTACAGAAGAACAAAAACATATTGCAGATTTCTGGGATGACAATCCTTTTAAGTTAAATGTTGTTGGTCATGTAAATTTTGTTACCAAAAAATTTTCGCCTCCCGGTCATTGGATGAATATCGTGGGCATTGGAGCAAAAGCTGCTAAAGCAGATTTTAAAACTACTGTCGCAGCTTATGCGCAAACCGCTATCGCTTTATATGACGCATTTATCAGCTGTTGGGATGAAAAATTCAGAAGCAATTACGTTCGCCCTGAAACTATGATCAATAAAATAGATGAGAATTGGCACCCGTATATACAGACGCCACCGTTCCCATCGTATACAAGTGGCCATGCTACTAACAGCGCAGCTGCTGCTGAAGTGATGACGCATTGGTTTGGTGATAATTTATCCTTTACTGATACTTCATTGCTTGAGTTTGGAATCAAAAACCGCGAAATAAAATCTTTCCGGGCAGCCGCAGAGGAGGCTGCCATGTCACGATTATATGGTGGTATTCATTATCGTTTTGATAACGAGAACGGGACAATAGCCGGAAAAAAACTGGGAGAGTTTATTGTAACCAGGTTAAGACTTAAAAAATAAATTAATTAAAACGAAAACTGCTTATTATTATGAAACGCATTTATCTGATCATCGCAATTTTAGTTGCAGCAACATATCAACAGGCAAACGCACAAGGTTGTGTTGCAATTAAAGGTACGGCTGGTATTTGTGGCCGCCCTTCCGATGCAAAAGGCTGGGAGCTTAATCTCAACAACCGCTATTACAAATCATACAAACATTTTGTTGGCAAGGAAGAACAAACACATAGGGAGGACGAGGGTAGTAATGTGATCAATCATGCTTATGAACTGGATATTACCGCCGTGAGAACCTTTAATTCACGTTGGTCAGTTGGAATGACCGTACCTATTATGTCTTTTGCCCGTTCTTCTTTATATGAACATGACGGCAGAACCAGGCATAGCACTCATTCATTTGGTATTGGTGATGCAAGGATCGCAGCTTATCGCTGGATGTTCGATCCTAAAACTGCACACAAAGGAAATATTCAACTTGGGTTAGGAATAAAATTACCAACAGGCAGTTATAACTACACCGATTATTTTTATAAAAAACCCGACTCCAGTGTTCTTGGTCCGGTTGATCAATCCATTCAACCCGGAGATGGTGGCACAGGTATAACTTTTGAATTAAACAGCTTCTATAATTTCAGTCATAAAATTGGTGTATATGCAGGTTTCTTTTACTTGAGTAATCCCCGTGAAGTAAACGGTACGTCTACTGCAAGAGGCGGCACTCCAAATGCAACTGCAAAAAAATACAATACAGATGTTATGAGTGTTCCTGATCTTTTTATGGCCCGTGGCGGATTAAGTTATATGGTGAAAAATATAAACTTTGCTGGTGGTATTCGTATTGAAGGCCTTCCTTCATCAGATCTGATCGGTGGTGACAGGGGCTTCAGAAGACCAGGTTATATAATTTCTGCTGAACCTTCAATTACATATGTTGCTAAAAAAGTAAGCTTCAATGTTTCTGTCCCTTTTGCATTATCAAGAAACCGTACGCAAAGTGATTCGGATAAGCGTCGTTCAGCCGATACAGGAACACATGTGCAGGGCGATGCAGCGTTTGCTGATTACCTTGTTAGTGCCGGAATGACTATACGCCTCTAATTCGTAACCATTAACCATAAATCAGGAGAAAAGAGATGAGATCTTTTTCACTCTTTTCTCCCTTTTCTGTAACCATCATTTTATACTGATATGAAAAAGATATTTTTAATACACTTATTTTTTATTTCTCTCTCTTCCGCTTGTCTGTCGCAAACAGATATTGATGCGGTTATGATGGAGAAAAATGCCTTTTGCATAGGGCCGATGTTTGGATATAGCAGCTGGAAAAACTATTGGGAAGGAACACTGAAAAGAGAGAATTTAAACCTTGGTACAGTTTCTACCAAAGTGTTTAGTGTTATGGGCAACTATGGGATCACTAACAAATTGAATGTATTATTTGGTTTGCCTTATGTGTTGACAAAAGCTTCTGCCGGTCAACTGAATGGGCAAGAAGGGGTGCAGGATCTTTCTCTCTGGCTGAAATGGAAAGCCTATAGTCAGAAAGTTGCCGCTGGTCGTTTATCATTGTTTGCAATCGGAGGCTACTCTTTACCTATTTCTGATTACACAGCTGATTTTTTACCAATGGCCATTGGGCTTGAGAGTAAAAATCTTTCATTGCGTGGAATGGCCGATTATCAACGGGGTTCATGGTTTGGCACCGTATCCGGCACGTATGTAATAAGAAGTAATGTCGAATTGGATCGTGATGCCTATTATACAACTGAAATGCATTATTCCGACGAAGTAGACATGCCGGATGCTGCATCATTTAATGCAAGGGCCGGTTATCGTGATAAAGGATTGATCGCCGAAGCAGTATTTGACCACTGGAACACCCTTGGTGGGTTTGACATTACAAGAAACAATATGCCTTTTCCCAGTAATGAAATGGATATGTCAAGGATCGGTTTCAATTTCAAATATGACATGCCCTTTCACCCGCAACTTTCTTTAACAGGAAATGTGATGACAACGGTTGGAGGAAGAAATGTTGGACAGGCAACCGGTTTCAATGCCGGGGTATTTTACGTAATTGATTTTACTAAGAAAAAGAAAACCGCGTCTGAAGATTCAAAAAAATAATAAAATGAAAAAAATATTTATACCATTAATATTACTTACTGTACTGCTAAATTCCTGTTCAAAAGATATTGTTGAAACTAATCTTGAATTTCCTGCATTGCAGCCTGCATCAACAGACATTAATGCCGGGACGTGGAAACCGATATTATTAACAGGTCCAACTGAATTTCCGGTTGCGGCGCCTATAGCAGTTACCACTCCGGATTATATCGCCCAAATAAATGAGATCAAAACATGGCAGGCTGACCTTAGCAAAGAGGAAAAAGCGATTGTAAAATACTGGAGTGCCGGCGCCGTGTTACGTTGGAATGAGATCATGAGAGAGCTCGTTGCTAAACATAATTTACCTCCTTATCAAAATCCTGATGGCACCTACCCGGTACCAAATGCAAACAATCCATTAGCATATCCACAATTTCCATTTGCCAATCCTCCTTATGCATCCAGGGCCTATGCCTATTTAGCAGCTGCGCAATTTGATGCGTTGGTGGCAGCCTGGCATTATAAAAAATTATACAACCGCGCCGCACCTTACGTTACAGATGCATCGATAAATGCATTGATACCAAAATCAGATCTTCCATCTTATCCTTCAGAAGATGCGGTTGTTGCGGGTGTTGCCAGCGAAATAATGAAACTTTTATTTCCCGGAGACCAGGATTTTATTCAACAAAAAATTGAAGAACATAAAAAAGCAAGATTGATCGCAGGCGCTAATGTACGCAGTGATCTGGATGCAGGTGAAGCGTTAGGAAAAGCAGTTGCCCAAAAATTTGTTACAAGAGCACGAGGTGACAGAGCTGGCACTGCGGGTGGCAGCCTTGCTATTCAGACTCAAATGGAACAGGATTGTATCGCCAGAGGTGAAATACCATGGATCAGCCAGGAAGTTCCAAAAAGACCTGGCATGCTCATGTTATTTGGAAGAGTAAGAACATGGCTGTT
>CBFGXP010000074.1:0-16839 GCA_965652775.1 uncultured bacterium | reverse complement strand
CCCCGATTCAAATCAGTATTCATAATCCTGATATAGTTTATTTTGGCAGCAATCACTTTCATCGCAGCATGAATAAGGGTGACACAATGATAACGATGTCATCCGATCTGACAAATGGAAAGAAAGATGGCAATGTTCCTTACGGAACGCTGACCACTATTTCTGAATCACCGACAAGATTTGGTCTCATCTATACAGGAACTGATGACGGGAATATACATTTAACAAAAGATGGAGGTTATAGCTGGGAACAATTGAATCAATCTTTACAGACTTCTGGTAAAAATTCAAAAGTCAAAAGTCAAAAGTCAAACCTTCAAACCTCAAACAAACTTCAAACGAATGGCCTTTGGGTAAGTCGTGTGCTTGCATCACAACATAAAGAAGCGAGGGTATATGTAACATTGAATGGTTATCGCTTTGACAATTTTGCGCCCTATTTATATATCAGCGACGATTATGGAAAAACATGGATGCAGATAGGAAAAGATCTGCCCAATGAACCGGTAAATGTGATTCGTGAAGATCCGAAAAATGACAGCATACTTTACCTGGGTACGGACGGCGGTCTTTATGTAAGTTTTGACCGGGGAAATAGTTTTATGATGTGGAATAAAGGCCTGCCTAAGTCAGTTCCCGTTCATGATATCGCAATTCATCAAAGAGAAAACGAAATTGTGCTTGGCACACATGGCCGCAGCATTTATATTGCTAAACTTGAGGAAGTGCAGAAGAAGGCAAAGAAGTAAAAAGCTTCCGCTTAAGAAAAATCAATTAAGCTGCCCCGATCAAATCTGGGCAGCTTAATTTTTCCATGTTTTGTCCTTTACTGAATTTTGTTTACTGCCATCTCCCTTGTGATGTTTTCACTCACCCCTGCTATATAAACCGCTGTTTTTTTCTCGCGAATCGATTTTACTTCAAAGCGAAGACCACCTTGTTCTATTTCTTCTTCGGTATCAATGCGATACTTACGGGAAATATTTTTGCCTGTAAGTTTCTCCGAAAACAAAACAGTTCCCGACGCATCTCTGATAGTGATCAAAAAGTTTTCTGTTTCGGCTTTACTGATTTTGATCTCAAATACAGGGTTACTCTCACGGAAACCCAGGTATTTGATCTCAATTCCGGCCTCTGGGTTCTTCTCCATAGCGATAACAGGGTTTGTAAAGGACATGCTGAAAGCTGCTGCAATAGCAATGATAATTGCCTTGTTACTGTTCATTACTTTTTTCATAGTCATAAAATTTAAAAGTTAAAAAAAAGTTGTTGGAAACAATCGTAATGAAAGCAAGCAAAGGCAAATTGTAATCGGCAAGAAGTTGTTAGATGTAAAACCAGATGCTCAATGGCAAAACAGAAGTTGTTTCAGTGGTTGACGATGTAAAAATATGATCGGTAATTATAATGCAGAAACCAACTTAGTTAGGATTTCAAGATAGCCAAACTGATCATTCAAACGTGAAGCGCCTCGCAATAAACAAGTTATAAATAAAAAGATGATGACAGCCAGGGGCAGAAATCTCTTTCTAAGGCCATCATCATCTAAATCCGGATATGATCGTTAATAACAGTAATATTCAATAGCTGATTGTGCGTCATAATAGGTCAGCCAATATTCTTCTACTTCAGCGTTAAATACTAATCCGTTTGAACGGTTATAATAATCCCTCAGTCCATAACTACTGAAATTGCCATATACAATTGTTCCTTCATGCGGGCGATAACCATTAAATGCACGCAGAACTGTATAGCCATAATCAGTTTCCACTAAATAATAATCGCAATAAGGATCACTATATACTACCTGGCCTCTTTCCTGGTTGAGCCAGTAACTTTCATCTACGTAACCGCGATCTTTGACACAACCGGTAAAAAATACAAGCAGGCCAACGGTGAGTATTGATAAGGTAAAAATCTTCTTCATCTTTCTTAGATTTTATTTTTTACGACATTATTGATCATATTCATTTATACAGATTGCAAACGACAGGCAAAAGTTTTATTAGGGAATGTTAAATGTCAGGTGTGAATGATGGGTAATGAAGTGAAAAACTTATGGCAATATTATTTGTGACGGGATTTTACCCACAAAAAAGAGATTGCAGGCTAAATGTTCTAAACTTGTTTTTATTATCAACAGGGTGAATGTATTTGTGGAATAAAATTATCCTTACAACTTCGAATTTCACCAATGTCCTTACAAAAGAAGTTCTAAATCAACTTATACCATTTCCATATTCCGACAAGTTCGTATCGGGACTATTCTTTGCGGCTTTTTGCTGCCTCAATGTAACTTTTTAGTTTAAAAATTAATTAAGCTTAAGAATTAAAAAAAAAATTAACCTTTTGTTAATGGAAGTGCAAGTTTCCCTAACTTGGCGGCCTTAACCCCCAAAATTAAAATATGAGAAAGCTTGTACTCCTCGTACCGAGCCTGTTATTTTTATTAACAGGTTTGATTGCACAAAAGACTACCATTAGCGGTAGAGTCACAGACGAAAAGGGAATCACAATTCCTAATGCTTCAATTAAAATAAAAGGTTCGAAGGCCGGCGCTATTGCTGACAACGATGGCAGCTTTACTTTGAGTGTAACCCCTGGTACTAAATTGCTTGTATCCGCTTCAGGCTATAAAGAAGTTGAGGTGGATGCTACTGACAACTTAGTTGTTGCGCTGGTTGAAGAAAACAGAACCTTAAGTGAAGTTGTTGTTACAGCCCAGGGTATTCGCCGCCGTCCAAAGGAACTCGGCTATTCACTGGCAAAAGTTTCAAACGCTGAACTTACTACGGGAAGAACTCCTACAATAGCTGCGGGTCTTTCAGGTAAGGTTTCAGGTTTAGTGATCATTAATGCGAACAATTCAGTTGATCCGGCTGTAAAAATCAACCTGCGTGGTTATCGTTCAATGTCGGGTAACAACGATGCATTGATCGTTATTGATGGATTACCGCAGCCTCCGGGCTCATCTACTATGTTTAATCTTTTAAATCCAAATGATGTCGAAAGCGTCACTATTTTGAAAGGTGGTCAGGCAGCAACCTTATATGGATCACAAGGTATTAATGGCGCCCTCATCATTACGACAAAGAGAGGACAAAAAGGAAAGATGAGGGTTTCATACAGCGCCTCCTACAATACTGAGAAGATCAACATCATGGCTGAATTCCAGGACACCTATGGTAGTGGTTCACATTATGCCACTAGTTATGGTGCAGCGGGCTACAAACCAAATTACCTCGACAGGATGAAAGACAACTGGCGTTCTTATGAGAACCAGCAGTTTGGTGATGCTTATGATGGTTCGCTCCGTCCTGCGGGAAGAACGCTGGAAGATGGTAGCGTAAATATGCTGCCTTATGCGGCTATCCCTGGAATCAGGGAAGATATCTGGAATACAGGGTACACCTTGAATAACCAGGTTTCATTCTCTGGCGGCAACGACAATTCTACTTTCTTTTTTTCTGCTGAGAACAATGCAACAGAAGGTATTGTTCATGGCGATAAAGCAAACAGAACAGGCGCCCGCTTTTCTGCTTCGCAGGAATATGGTAATCTGAAAATAGGCTTCATGGCAAATTATGTTCAGGCAAGGTATAACCGTACAACGTTCAATTTCTATAACGAAAGCATCAACCAGGCTGCACATATTCCGCTCAATCAATACCGGGATTGGCGTACTAATAAATTTGCACATCCCAATGCATATTATAACGACTACTATACTAATCCATATTTCCGTCTCGACAATGACAGAACCAGGTACCAGGATGCAAACTTCAATGGTTCACTTGAGCTGACCTATAAAATTACTTCATGGTTAAGCGTGTTCAACAAGTTCTCTGCTATGAATAATACACGTACTGTAAAAAGTACAGTAGGACAGTTCTTTCATAGCACCTGGGCAAAAAGCGGGGCAGTCGTTCCTGCTCCATGGGATCAGGGTGACGGCGCAGGGATCACAAGAGCTTTGACCGATCTGCAGGGAGCTGTCGGTGACGCATCGAACACCGAAAATTTACTTAATAACGAATTTCAATTCCTGATAAACCAGAATTTTAACGACTTTAATGTAAAAGGTATTCTTGGTGTTAACGGGTATAACCGTAAAACAAAGGCCGTCAACGTTAGCTCAAGTTCTATCGTGGTGCCAGATGTTTATAATGTGAGTAATCGTCGTGGTGAGTTAGGTGGTGGTGAAGCAAATACTGAAGAAAGGAAATACGGTTACTATGCCGATGCGCAGGTTGGATGGAGAGATATGTTATTTGTTCATGGTACCGTAAGACATGATGCGTCTTCAAGATTTTATAAAGAAACAAGACCTTATTCGCAGTATGCATATACCTATGCAGGTGCGGATGTAGCTGCAGTTATTACTGAATTGATCCCGGTCTTAAAGAATGATATCTTAGGTTATGCCAAGCTGAGGGCAGGCTATAATAAAAATGGTAATGATAATATTGCGCTTTATGGATTGGATCCTGTTTTTAGTAATGCAGGTGGCTTCCCATATGGTAATGTGGTTGGTATCAGTGTTGGAAATACGCTTCCTGATGCTGACTTGCAACCTGAATTCGTAAGAACACTTGAGTTTGGCGGTGAATTTCAACTCCTCAAGAATAAGTTGAATATTGATTTCTCTTATTACACTCAGAGAAGTGAAGGACAGGTATTGACAGTTGGTATCCCAACTTCTACCGGATTTTCCAACCTTGTATTGAATGTTGGGGAAACAAAAAACTGGGGCTATGAAGCCGATGTAAAAATTCAATTGTTGAAAAAAGCTAAGTTGAGCTGGGATCTTGTTGTTCGTGGGTCGATCAATGAGAATAAGGTTATCAAATTGTATCCTGGTGTGACAGAGTTTTTTGTGAGTGGTTATAGTTATGCAGGTACTTTTGTAAGGCAGGACCTTGTTTATCCAATATTAAAGTCTACATCTTATGTTCGTGATTCGTTAGGACGCATCGTGGTTAGCCCGACAACAGGTTATCCACTTACTACAGGACCTCTCAAAGATATGGGTCGTGTTACTCCTAAATATATGTTAGGTGCTGGTACTACTGTTAGCTATGCCGGATTTACGTTAGCAACTAATTGGGAATACAGAGGTGGAAACGTTATGTTCAGTGATCTTGGAAGGCAAATGACATTTACCGGTTCAGGTAAATGGACAGAAAACAGAGCACCTCATATCTTCCCTAATTCCGCTTATCTTGACGCGGCTTCAGGAAAATATGTCCAAAATACTTCAGTAATGACAAGGGAAGCTGAGTATGCTTTGTATGCTGACGTTTATCGTTTGATCTCTGAGAACTTTACAGCTCCTGCCTGGTTTATCAAAATGAGAGATATAAATCTTTCTTACAGTTTTTCAGATAAAATGGTTTCAAAAACAAAAGTATTTTCAGGTGTGACCCTGGCAATCTACGGTCGTAACCTTGTTACTATTATCGACAAAGCAAATATGTACGCAGATCCTGAATTTAGCTTTACTACCGGTAATGGTATTGGTATTAACAATACAGACCAAACACCGCCAGTAAGACAATTAGGGGTTAATTTAAACCTGACATTTAAATAATAATTACAAAAAATTTAAATATGAAACTTAGAAATATCATTTTTATTCCGGCGTGCTTATTATTTACACTGGTCAGTTGTCAAAAAGACTGGTTGGACGTAAATACTAATCCAAATGCACTGCCGAGTTCGACTCCTGACTTTACATTTGCGGCGGGTGCCAACCGTATAGCTGCAACGCTAGGGCCTAATGAACTTGGCGAATATTGGTCAGGCCAGTGGACTCAATCCAGCACATATATCATCAGCAATACCATTTTTGCTTACCAGTTTAATAACACAAATTTTGATTACTATTCTGGCTATTATGATATATTGAAAGATCTACAATATGCAATTGACGGTGCTGCAGGTGATCCAGCCCGGGCATATTTTGGCGGTGCAGCAAGAGTTTTAAAAGCTTATGTATTTCAAATGATGGTCGATCTTTATGGAAATGTTCCCTATTCAGATGCGTTAAAAGGAACAGCATCACTTGCTCCAAAATTTGACGATCAAAAAGCTATCTATGAAGATCTCATAAAAGTTCTTGATACAGCCATTACAATCCTAAAGGCTAATCCTCTTACATCAGCTTATGTAGGATCTGATATAGTATTTGGTAGTGGTGGTGCGTCTTCTGCCAGTACTAAATGGATTCAGTTCGCAAATAGTTTAAAACTTAGAATTTTGATTCGTCAGAGCCGGATACCTGGCCGTGATGCATACATTATTGCCGAGATCAATAAAGCTGCTGCAACTACTGAAGGATTCTTGCCAAACGGCTTAGATGTAACAGTTAACCCCGGTTATGTTGCAAGTACGGGCAAATTGAATCCGTTTTATGAGACATGGGGATACAATGCTGCTGGCGGCGCACAGGCCCTGGCCCGCTATCCTCGTCCTACTACATTTTTATTTAATTCGTTGATAGCAACTAATGATACTTTCAGGATGAAACGTATCGCTTATCCAAAAGGCGGCGAAGGTGTAAACCCTGAAATAATTTCTAACTATGTGGGTGTACCTTTCGGAATTTCTTCCGGTTATTTGTCTCAAAACACATCTTATATCGGGCCTTCACAAATTAAAAAAGGTGAATTTGCCAGACCAATGATATTGATGACAAATGCAGAATCTCAATTCCTACTTGCAGAGGCAAAACAGCGTTATGGGGCCGGAGTGAACCTGACTGGTACAGCACAATCCTATTATGAGCAGGGTGTAAAAGAATCATTCCGTATTACCGGAACTACTGCCGCTTACGGGGCTGCTGCAGCTACAACTTTGCTTACAAGTGGTTTTGATCTTGCAGATTGGACAGCGTCTCCTGATAAACTAAAAGCTATCTGGATGCAAAAATGGATTGCACTTGTAAACTACAACGGATTAGAAGCATGGAGTGAATATCGCAGAACCAATTTCCCGGTTACCCCTCCGTCAGCTTCTACTGCAGCAAATGCACCACGACCTTTAAGACTGTTTTATCCCCAGGCTGAGTTAGCGTCAAATGGCGAAAATGTAACAGCACAAGGTAACATAGATGTCTTTGCTACAAGGCTGTTTTGGGATGTAGATTAACGATAAATAGAACTGAAATAATAAAAAAACCGCTTCATTTTTGAAGCGGTTTTTTTATGAACTAATATGATTGGTTTTTAAAATATTTTAAACCGTTCATGGCAGGATCTTTCCAATGCTTCACGATCATCCGGATGAGCGATATTTATGAGGGCTTTCGCCCTTTGACGTAAATTTTTGCCAAACAAATACGCTGCTCCATATTCAGTAACTACGTAATGCACATGTGCCCGCGTTGTTACTACCCCTGCTCCGGGTTTTAATGTGGATACAATTCTTGGGGTTCCTTTTGCAGTACGTGATGGTAATGCTATGATGGGTTTCCCTCCTTCACTCAATGATGAACCACGTATAAAATCCATCTGGCCTCCTACCCCTGAATATTGATAAGTACCGATCGAATCTGCACAGACCTGCCCGGTAATATCAATTTCAATAGCGCTATTGATCGCCACCATCTTATTGTTCCTGCGAATAACATGCGGGTCATTCACATAATCAATGTCCAGGAATTGAAAAGCAGGATTGTCATTTACATAATCATATAAACGTTTCGTGCCAAGCGCAAAAGCGGTAACCACTTTGTTTGGATGAATTCGTTTGTATTTATTATTGATAACATCTTTTTCACACAGCTCAATGATCCCATCCGAACACATTTCAGTATGTACCCCAAGATCCTTATGACTTGAGAGTGCTTTCAACACGGCATCAGGTATCGAACCAATTCCCATTTGTATGGTACTGCGATCTTCAATCAGCCCGGCAACGTATTGTCCAATTTTAGCATCGGCAGGCGTTGCTTTAGTACTAAAATCCATTTCATATAATGGCTCGTCGCAATACACCATGCTGTCAAACCTGCTACTGTGTATCAAACCATCTCCATGTGTTCTCGGAACATTTGGATTTACCAATGCAATGATATGCTCCGCTGTATTCACTGCAGAACGGGCAATATCAACAGAAACTCCCATTGAACAATAGCCATGAATATCGGGTGGCGATACCTGTATTAGAGCCACGTCAAGTGGTAAAATTTTTTGCTTGAATAGCGCCGGTATCTCACTTAAGAACACCGGGACATAATCTGCCAAACCCTGGTGCACTGCGTTACGAACACTTGCAGAAACGAACAGCGAATTGAAATGAAAAATACCAGCATATTCAGGTTTATCAACATACAAATCGCCATATACTGTAATGGAAACCAGTTCTACATTCTTTAGCCGATGAGCGTGAAAAGGTAATGCTCTTAATAAACAAGTTGGCGTCTGCGCACTTCCATGCAGATAAACACGGTTATTTGGTTGAATCACCGAAAGGGCTTCCTCAGGTGTTTTATAAACGATTGGGATCTTCATGTTCTGCAAAACTACAGGCTGATCCTCCCCAAAAAATGACATTTGTGCTTTTATCGATTGAGATAAATCATACTACTAAGTGTTAGCAATTGGTTAGAATAAAAAGACGTCAGCTCTACGCCTTTGCCTCATTTGCTACAAACCATTCCAACGCAAGCTCATATCCCTTTAATCCCAATCCAAAAATGCTTCCGGTTGACTTTCCCGATACATACGATATTCTCCTGAAGTCTTCTCTTGCATGCACATTGGAAATATGTACTTCAATGACAGGGGTCTTAATTGCAGCTATGGCATCGCCGATTGCCACAGATGTATGGGTATAACCGCCGGGATTAAAAATGATTCCATCATATTCAAAACCTATTCGCTGCAGTTCGTTGATCAACTCACCTTCCACATTACTTTGAAAATAGAAAAAATGAATGTGCGGGTATTTGTGCTGTAACTCGCCAAAGTAAACATCAAATGGCTTATTGCCGTAAATATCGGTTTCCCTTTTGCCAAGCAGGTTCAAATTAGGTCCGTTGATGATCGCAATCTTCATTTGACGAATGTAATCAAATATTTAAAAAGCATTCTCAAGGGGAATATTTTACGTTGCCGATTGTTCTAAGTAAGAAAGCACTGCAAAAAAGTGAACTGCTCAATTGTTGAAGCGTGTTTTATTTCTGGAGCAAGATTTGGAATCAGCAATTTCACAACATGATCAACCTTTTTTAATCATATCAATAAACTCGTCGAACAGGTATCGGCTGTCATGCGGGCCAGGTGTACTTTCAGGATGATATTGCACTGAAAAAGCTGGCTTACCTTTTACCCTTATTCCTTCAATAGATTTATCATTCAGGTTGACGTGTGTTACCTCTATATGCTCCGCCTTTTTTATTGATTCGGGATCAACCCCAAAACCATGATTCTGGGTGGTAATCTCAGATTTTCCCGTCAGCAAATTTTTTACCGGGTGATTCAACCCACGATGCCCATGATGAAGCTTGTATGTATCTACTCCGTTAGCAAGAGCCAGCAATTGATGTCCTAAACAAATTCCGAAAGTGGGTTTATTTTCTTTCAATATTTCTTTTAAATTTTCAATGGCATAATCCATTGCTGCCGGGTCACCCGGGCCATTGGAAATAAAATAACCACCGGGATTAAATTCCTTCAACTTAGCAGCCGGAGTCTTTGCAGGAAAAACTTTTACAAAAGCGCCACGTTCTGTCATACATTCCAAAATATGATGCTTGCATCCATAATCCATCACTGCAATTCTGATCTGCGAGGACGCATCTCCCACTTCATATTCCTTTTCAGTACTCACATGAGAAGCCAGTTCAAGCCCATTCATTGAGGGAACTTTCGACAGCCTTTTTTTCAACTCTTCGACATCAAGTACTTCAGAAGAAATGATACAGTTCATTGCCCCCTGTTGCCGAACATGGCTTACCAATGCACGGGTGTCAACTCCTTCAATACAAACAATTTTATTTTTTTTCAGATACTCATCCAGCGAACCCTTTGCCTGCTTTCTTGAATAAGTCTCCTCAAGATTTCTGCCGATCAAACCCCGGATCTTTACAGAATCAGATTCAACATCCTCATCCTTTACACCATAATTACCAACATGAACGGAATTCATGATCAACACCTGCCCATAATAACTAGGATCGGTGAATACCTCCTGGTAACCTGTCATTCCGGTATTAAAACAGATCTCACCAGTGGCCGTACCAATAGCTCCAAATGCATAGCCCTGGCAAAGGGTTCCATCCTCAAGCAGGAGGATTGCGGGTAGTTGTTTATCTGGCATAATAAGAAAAAAATAAATTGCGCAAAAGTAAGGAGCAGCAGCGGATTTAGGCGTAATAATTTTAAGGAGTTACCAACATATATTCTGCCTTCTTATATTTCAGATTTGACGCTCTTATCTTTCTTTCCTATCAAATACTTCTCTCTTATCACATCCTGCACATTCACATTATTGATCTTACTCTCCAACCAGGAAATCACATCAAGATAGCTGAATGCTCTTGTCTCAAGCGGGTTTCGTTCATACTTCTTCAATGTTTCCAATAATTTTTCAAACTCAGGTTTCAATGCATGAGCACCAACCCGGAATGAACGACGAAGAAAAGCAAACATCTCTTCTTCCACTTTACTCAGATTTTCCATTTTGGCCATATAGCGATAAACAGCTTTGATCAGGTATTCCAGCAATTCAAAATTTCCCAGTTCATAGTGAGCAATCAGGTGTAATAATCTTGAATAACATTGGAGATCTGTTCGCAGGTCTGCCTTCTCATTGATGATCTTATTTAAATAGTCAATTGCCTTTTCATTATCCCCGCTTCCAAAATAAAGACTGGCGATCTTATAATAAAACACAAGGACACGATGCTTATCAAGATAGAGCCCATACTCTTTGAGCATTTTTTCAAGAAACGGAACCAGCTTCAGGCCTTTTGTAAAATTGCCTTGCAGGAAACATAGATTAAGTTTCGCCGTATATAAGTATACATAAGTAAGAATGCGATTGTTTTCATTATCAGTAATGATCGGATGTTTGGTAAAGTTTTCAAATTGTCGTATTGATTCTTTTAATTTTTCATGATTCAACAGGTTGAAATGAGCACCCATGAGGTTATGCATTCCTTTAATATACATTGCTGTTTCAGCAGTAAGCATCATAGGGTATTCGGCAAAAAGATCAACCCACTTCTGAGTATAACGGTAGTATTGCAAAAAATCCTGGCTGATAAATGCATACCATGTATAACACTGGTATAAATAGAGTTTTTCGTAAAAGGAATCCTTCTTTATTTCTTTTGGTAAATACTTTTCAAAATATTCTTTAAGCTCTTCAAAATCTTTTTTATTCCTTGCATGGCCATGTTGAATATACCAGCTATATAACTGTAACGAAAGATTGGAAAGTTTATTTACGATCGTGAGCTTTTCATTTACTTCTTCACTTTCCTTTGTTAACTGATCGGCCCTGTTACGCATACTTCGTGTGATGAACAATGCTTCGATCTTTTTTTCAAAAAATAAAACCTGCTGTAAATAGGTTAACTGGTGATGTGCTCTTGCAACTTCTTTCATTTTATCGAGCACTTTAAGGCTTTGCAGGTAAAGACCTTTATTATACAATATCCGTGCATGATCCATCTGCTCGTGCAATTGGATGTCGATATTATGTTCGTCACGAATGATCCGCAGGCTCGCCAATATCTGTTTGTACAAATGTGCCTTGATGTTAGAAAGCTGTTGCTTCTTTAATGTTTTGTTTTTTTTGAGCAAATTGGCTTCATCGTATTCCTTCATGCCATCAAGCGCATCAAAGAGCTGAATGAATTTCAGATCACCACCGGAAGAGTTCCTTTTTACAAATAGCTTAAAGTTTCTCTTCTCGCTTTTTTCAAGCGATTTTATGAGCTGGAAAAGTGTGTCGGCCGACCGGTTGGGCATTGTAGTTTTAATTAGCTAATATTCGCTCCTGGCAAGGGTTTCATCAGATTTTGCACCCCCTGCCCGGCGTAAAATTCATTCAATTTTGACTTGACCGGGAAGATAAATAGAAATACTTTCGAAAAAACAGGCTGTAAGTTTATTGGTTACCGGCAAGCAACACAAAAATAAGCAGCCTGTTTATTTTATCACCTGATTAAACGTTTGTATGCCAAATAACAGGGTTTACATTTTTGATACCACTCTCAGGGATGGCGAGCAAGTTCCCGGTTGTAAACTAAATACAAAAGAAAAGATCGAACTGGCTCTTCAATTGGAAGAGCTTGGCGTTGATATAATAGAAGCTGGATTCCCGATCTCAAGCCCCGGGGATTTTGAAAGCGTAAAACAAATAGCTGCGATCGTTAAAGATGCGCAGGTTTGCGGTCTGAGCCGTGCGGTACAAAAGGATATTGAGGTTGCCGCCGAAGCACTGAAGCTTGCAAGAAATCCGCGTATTCACACAGGCATCGGCACTTCTGACCTTCATATAAAGGCTAAATTTAATTCTACCAGGGAAGAAATTTTGGAGAGAGCTATTCAATGCGTGAAATGGGCCAGAAATTTTGTTGACAATGTTGAGTTTTACGCAGAGGATGCTGGCCGTACCGACAATGATTATCTCGCCAGGGTAATTGAAGCCGTGATCAAAGCAGGTGCAACCACCGTTAATATTCCGGATACAACTGGTTATTGCCTGCCTCATCAGTACGGAGAAAAAATTGCTTACTTAAAAAATAACGTTCCAAATATTGATAAGGCGATCATCTCCTGTCATTGTCATAATGATCTTGGATTGGCGACTGCAAATTCAATATCAGGTGTATTGAACGGAGCCCGCCAAATCGAATGTACCATCAATGGATTGGGTGAAAGGGCTGGTAATACTTCGCTTGAAGAAGTAGTGATGATACTTAAACAACATTTTACACTTGGCTACCATACTAATATTAAAACAGAGCTATTGAATCCGATCAGCCAGCTGGTTGCCGATACCATGCGTATGCCTGTGCAGGCAAACAAGGCAATAGTCGGAAGCAACGCGTTTTCACATTCATCAGGCATACACCAGGATGGCTTTTTAAAAGATGCATTGTGTTATGAAATTATTAAACCGGAAGATGTAGGAGCGGAAGGTTCTAAAATTGTGTTGACGGCAAGAAGCGGGAGAAGTGCATTGGCCCATCGTTTTAGAAAATTAGGTTACGACTTCACAAGAAATGACATTGATAAGTTGTATGAACAATTTGTGAAAGTCGCTGACTCAAAAAAGGAAGTTGAAGATAATGATCTGCTTACAATGGCGAAACAATATAAGCCTGAAGCAGTCATTGTATAAATTTTTCTCATAGTCCGTCAAGGCGGACAGCAGTAAGTTTTGGTTTTAGCGTGGCGTTTCTACGCCACGCAATTTTTTCAAAAGCAGGAAATGAGCAAAACATTATTTGATAAGATCTGGGACAAACATATCGTCAAAAAAATTGATGATGGCCCTTCTGTTTTATATATAGATAAACATTTTATTCACGAAGTAACCAGCCCACAGGCATTCAACGGTTTGAATAAAAGGGGCATCAAAGTTTTTCGTCCGCAACAAACTGTAGCTACTGCCGATCACAACGTTCCCACAATCAACCAGCATTTACCCATCAAAGAAGAACTTAGCCGAAAACAGGTCGAAGCATTAATAAAGAATTGCTCCGAACACGGCGTAGAATTATATGGCCTTGGACATCCGTTCCAGGGCATTGTTCATGTCATAGGACCCGAGCTCGGCATTACGCTACCGGGAATGACGATTGTGTGTGGAGATAGTCATACTTCAACACACGGCGCATTTGGCGCTATTGCCTTTGGCATTGGGACAAGTGAAGTAGAAATGGTTTTGGCAACACAATGTTTATTACAAACAAAGCCCAAACTGATGCGGATAAATGTTAATGGCGAATTGAATAAAGGTGTAGTAAGCAAGGATATTGTTCTTTATATACTTTCTAAAATTTCCGCAAGTGGTGCTACAGGTTATGCAGTGGAATTTGCGGGTTCTGCTATAACAAGCTTATCAATGGAAGCCAGAATGACCATTTGCAATATGAGTATTGAAATGGGTGCAAGGTGTGGTTTGATTGCTCCGGATGAAACAACATTTAATTATATCAAAGGAAGAAAATTTGCGCCACAGGGAGAAGAATGGGATAAGGCAGTGAGCTATTGGGAAACGTTATACAGTGAAGGTGATGCAAGATTTGATAACGAGATCTTCCTTGATGCTGATGATATACAACCAATGATAACCTACGGGACCAACCCGGGAATGGGGATTGGTGTAAATGAAAAAATTCCAACGGCTGAAACAGTTAATGATACTGACAAGAGTGGTTTATCAAAATCACTTGCTTATATGGGGCTAAAAGAGGGATCTGCTATCAAGGGGCAAAGAGTGGATTATGTATTCATCGGCAGTTGCACCAATTCAAGAATTGAGGATTTGAGAATGGTAGCATCATTTGTAAAAGGAAAAAAGAAGGCAGATAATGTGGAAGTATGGGTAGTACCCGGAAGCAAGCAGGTAGAAAAGCAGGCAATCGAAGAAGGCATTGATAAAGTCTTTGAAGAAGCAGGTTTTATGTTACGTCAACCCGGATGCAGTGCATGTCTGGGAATGAATGAAGATAAGATCCCTGCTGGTAAATATTGCATTAGCACGAGCAATCGAAATTTTGAAGGAAGACAGGGCCCGGGTGCAAGAACAATGCTTGCAAGCCCATTAACTGCAGCAGCAGCGGCAATCACCGGAAAAGTGTCAGATGTAAGAGAATTATTGCCCCCAACCCCTAAAGGGGAGTTAACGAACACTCTAACAGAACTTGAACAATCTAATTAATTGAAAAAATGTCGACACCGATAAATAAAGAAAGTTCAAACCTAAGTTCTTCCGGCGCGGCGGAGACATGGAGTTTCAAATCAACAGCAGTTCCGCTTAAAATAGAAAATGTGGATACTGACCAGATCATACCTGCACGTTTTTTAAAAGCGACAAGCCGTGAAGGATTTGGCAAAAATTTATTTCGCGACTGGAGATATCTAAATGATGACGAGAACCAACCGAGAGAAGATTTTGCATTAAATAACAAAAAATACAGCGGTAAAATTTTGGTTGCCGGAAAGAATTTTGGCTGTGGTTCTTCAAGGGAACATGCGGCATGGGCAATCAAAGACGCGGGATTTGATGTAGTGGTAAGCAGTTTTTTTGCTGACATTTTTAAAAACAATTCACTTAACAATTTTTTATTGCCGGTTACAGTTAGTGAGGGCTTCTTAGAAAAAATATTTACTGCTGTTGAAAAAAATCCTGCAACTGAAATTGAAGTAAATCTTGAACAACAAGTCATAAGCGCCGCCGGCGAAACAGAAAATTTCGAAATAAACAGTTATAAAAAAACATGCCTGTTAAATGGATATGATGATATCGATTACTTATTAAGTGCCAAAAAAGAAATAGAAGAATTTGAAACCCTGGAAAAATAAACCTTATATGAAAAAGAAAATTGCAATTTTAAACGGTGATGGAATTGGCCCTGAAGTGACCAACCAATCCATCCGTGTGCTGAATGCAGTGGCCGAAAGATTTGGCCATACATTTGAATATCATGAAGCCTTGATCGGCGCTGATGCTATTGATAAAACAGGTACGGCCTTACCGGCTGATACTATAGACATATGTCTTGACTGTGACGCAGTTTTGTTTGGTGCCGTTGGTCATCCGAAATACGACAATGACCCGAATGCAAAAGTGCGACCTGAGCAGGGAATACTTGGAATCAGGAAAGCGTTACAATTATTTGCAAACATACGCCCTGTTACTACTTACCCAACCTTACAACACCTCTGCCCTATTAAACCAAAAAATATGGAAGGTGTTGATTTTATCATCTTCCGTGAGCTTACGGGTGGAATTTATTTCGGTAAAAAACAAACCGCTGAAGATGGAAATTCAGCAAGCGATGAATGTACCTATACCAAAGAAGAGATCGAAAGGATTTCTCATCTCGCTTTTAAATATGCGCAGAAAAGAAGAAATAAGCTGACGTTGGTCGATAAAGCCAACGTGCTTGATACTTCCAGGCTATGGAGAAAAACAGTACAGCAAATAGCAACCCAATACACAGATGTAAAAGTTGATTATATGTTCGTGGATAATGCAGCCATGCAGATCATCCTGAACCCAAAACAATTTGATGTAGTGCTTACCGAAAATATGTTTGGCGATATAATCAGTGATGAAGCAAGTGTGCTGAGTGGTTCGCTGGGTATGTTACCTTCTGCTTCTGTTGGGAACAAAACTGCATTATTTGAGCCTATTCATGGTTCCTATCCCCAGGCAGCAGGAAAGGACATTGCCAATCCTACCGGTTCTGTATTGAGTGCTGCGATGATGCTTGAGCATTTCGGGATGAAAGAAGAAGCTGCCGTTGTTCGTGATGCGGTTGAATGGACATTGGAGAACAACTTTGTTACTAAAGATATCGATCCCGTTAATTTTTATTTCACTTCTACAATAGGTGAACTGTTGTGCGACTATGTAAGTGGAAAAATCCCGGGCTCTATTAAGAAAGAGAATATTGAGTTACGTAAATCAACGATAATCTGATGTCAGAAAGTCGGAAAGTCAGAAAGACAGGAAGACTTTTAATAAAATAAGAATTATACTTCCGGACTTTCGGCCCTACCGTCTTCCGGACTATAAATAAAAATTGCTTGCCACAGTTCTTTTTTCAAAACGGCGGGTGTATATTTACAAAACATACATCCTTCATGT
>CBFGXP010000073.1:0-16945 GCA_965652775.1 uncultured bacterium | reverse complement strand
AATTTTCTCCAACGCATATAAAAAGAGGTTTTTCTAAATTATAGAAAAACCTCGACATCCCAAAGGGGTACGGATTATTGTTTTGTGAACGGGTTACCTTTTAATGAATTTTTCACTCCACTGCTCATAACCATCAGTAAAGCGAATGATATAAATCCCTGTAGTCATATTCCCAGCCCGAATGCTGCTATATCCTTTTTCAATTGTTCCTTTTGATAACATTCTTCCGCTTTGATCAATGATCTGGTAGTGATAATTTGCAGGGCTGCTAACTGTGAGGTTTGCACCTCCAATTGTGTTTCCTACTAACTGTGGTTTTACTGATTTTCCCTGGCGGATAGCAATTGTATTTGAATAATACTCTTTGGAATTGTCAAACGTGACATGCATTCGATAAAGTAAAGGGTGGTTATTAAGAGGACGGTAGCTATAAGTACGCAATGCGGTAACCGGTTGATCAAGCGGTATAAAGTTGATACCATTATTCGATACTTCAATTACTTGTTTCATTACATTTTCATCTGCATCGATCAGCCAGCTGAGCGAATGCATATCGCCGTCAAGTTTTCCGCGAAGTTCAAGACGTCGTAATGGCAAGATCACTCCTTCAGTATAAGTTGCCTGGATGGAATATGAGCCAAGGCTGCCGTATTCGGGGGCATAGATATTTCCCTTACCGTCTATTCTGATATAATATGTACCCGCATTAATAAAGGTATCCACTACTGAGCTAAGCAAGTTCCCGGGATTGTATGTACCAACGGAAGCATGACTACCATCTAAAAATTCAACTTGCAGATCTAGATCTGAACCGGAATTACCGGTTCCTACATTATAAGGTATTGCATTTAGCTGAAGCCTCCCAAAAGTTGGCATTGTGAATTTGAACAGATCTTTATCATCTGTTCTTTCTATAACACCACTAATTATAAACTGACCATTAACATCAAAAGCAGGCGTCGTTGCGGTTGCATAATCATCTGTATGATCATCTGTTCGATAACCAAAGCCATTGGTGCCATCTGTGATCAGGTTTAGATCAGATTGAATAACATTACAGCCAAGTGAGTTGGGACCGCTATTCCATAAAGTCATGTTTTGGTTATAAGATGCGCCCATGATCGGCGCCCAGCCGATTTCGCCTGCTCCCTGCCCCCAATTGTAGTCAGACGTTTTTACACAAGATGAGTTATATGTACTTTGATGTCTTAAGCGGAGTGTATGTCCTGTTTCATGCGATGCTGTTTCCGCAATTTTTTTTATGCTATAGCCATGCAGTGCAGAAAAAACAAAACAGGGAGAATTATCCCCCCATGTAAATGAATTTATATAAGCAACACCGCCAGCCCCTGTTCCATACCACTCATGCGAAGTAGTGATTACTACACGAATTCTCCTGTTGTAGGGTGCAGCGTTGAATTTTGTTTCACTTGTTGTTACATTAATATTAAATGGACGAAAATCTTCAGCCACCCTATTAAACACCTCGGTGATCGCAGCATCTGAAAGACCTGAGGGGTTGCATGTAAATGTTCCATTTGTATTCCACATTGTACCGGCAACAATATGACCATCAAAATCAAGATAAACAACAGCTGTAGCAGGAGTATAGCTATTCAGATTATTGACTTGTGATTTTCCAATAAAAGTACCAGTCAGTGCCAACACGATCAGTACGGATTTGTACAGATTTTTCATACGATGGGTTTTACGGATGAGATCATAGGAAATAATTGGATAAAAACTTCAAAAGTTTTATTCATTAACAAGGTCATAGAAACCTTTCTTTACAAAAAAGTATTGGCCATTTTCCTGGTTTATTTCATAAGCATCACCATGTTGAAAGCTGATTATGCGACCAACATATGCAATGGTGCCATCTTGTTTTGTGATCCTTGAAAATGATAAAGCTGCACCAGGAAAATTTGTTGACCTGATCACAATGCTTTGTAAGCTATTATCAAATTTTGAGGCGACAGAACTTACAATCCCTTGAAAATTTATATTTCCGGAAAATGCAAAGGATATAGTCCGCCCGGTTTCGGATTCCAATAAGGCGGAAAGATCATTAATACGACAGCTTATTTTTTCAGGTAAGTTTTGAAACAGTGAGGGCCGGTTCATATCCGGTTCTCTTACAGGAGGCGTTTGCGCATTGGTTTCCAGGCAAACAAAGAATACGGCCAGGCAGATAATGCCCTTTGCAAGGTTTTTCATTGGATACAATTTTTGTTTAAATAGGATATCGATACACAACAGCCTTGCTGTTGAAGTTTTCAGGAAGGGTTACGGAATCATCTTACGATGACCTTAAATTAAACGGGATGAGGTGAGTTTTATTTTCTGTTTTGTAAATGAAATAGAATGTTTTTTTAATAAGTAAGATTACGCTTCCGTGCTAGTACAACTTCTTTCAAATCAAATCTTAATACTGATTTATGCTTAACAAAACTAAAGTGCATGCGTCGATAGGCGTGATCCCATTTTTTTTGGCGAGGGAAGACAGTTCATCGTTTTCGGCACCGGGGTTAAATATGATGCGTTTTGGCTTTAAAGAAATTATATAATCATAATATTGCTTTTGATGTGTTGGATTCAGATAAAGTGTAACTGTATTGACATTTTCCCATTCTTTTTTTTCTTTTTCGATTGGAACATCTCCCACCATCCCCGTTTTTTTCCCAATTGCTACAACAGGATGTCCGTGACTTCTTAACCGGTGCAGAGCGAGATAACTATAACGGGACGGGTTATCCGAGGCACCTAATACAAGCGTTTTTTTCTTTTCATTCATTAGACAAAGATCAGAAAAGATGGTATTGTTTGCGTGGCACTTTGCTTATAATATCTGTTAATGCATTTTCTAAAAAAGGATGTTTGAACTGAAAACCTGTTTCTAAAATCTTTGTGGGTATCACCCATCGACTTTTTAAAACTAATTCAGGTTCGGTGCCTATTACCGGTGCGCCGATCAGCAGCATCCATTTATAAGCAGGTAAACCGAAAACATGCCCAGTTACTTTTCTCAGGACCTTCATAAACTTTTCGTTGGATACAGGATTTGGAGAACTGCAATTATAAGTTCCTTTTAATTCTTTGTGATAATAGATCCATTCGATCATATTACAGGTATCTTCAATGTGAACCCAGCTATACATTTGTTTACCACTTGCCTGTTTACCCCCTAATCCAAATTTTAATAAATTGAAATAAGGGATCAAAATGCCACCCGGACCGAGAGTGATCGCCATTCTTAACGCCACTTTTCTTGTGTGCAGAGTCGTTTCGTCATAAAAAGTTTTTTCCCAACGTTTGCAAACCTGAACTGAAAAATCATCATGAAATTCACCTGTATATTCATCCTGTGGTCCATCCATTGCATGACGATAAATTGTTGCGGAAGAGGCATTGATCCAAAGCGATGGAGGGTTGTTACATTTACCGATAGCTTCCCCGATTGCTTTTACTGCTTCTGTACGGCTATCAAAGATTTCTTTTTTATTTTTTTCGTTATAACGACAGTTGACTGATTTCCCTGCAAGGTTTATTATAAGATCGGCGCCATTCAATTCTGTTGTCCATTCTCCTGAAATATTCCCATCCCATTTTACATATCGAACATTTTTCAGATCTTCCTTGGACAGAGAATCATAATCATTCCGGTTTGTCTTTTCATTCTTTACCTGTCGTGTGAGGATGACTATGTCATTTTCTTTGCCAAAGTATTTAGTCATTTCCTGGCCAATAAAGCCCGTGCCGCCTGCCAGGATGATCTTTTTATTTTTCATTTTATTAATATTAATGAAAGAGAAACAGAATAAAGCCCGTAAGACTAAGCAAATTCATGCTGACCACCCACTTATTATCTGACAACACCCCCGCAAACTCCATTCTTCTTATATATTCTTTAAAAATAAATGCTGACACAATAACAAGCCATGCAGTTGAAAGTAATTCTGAAAAAAAGAAGTAATGCAATATCATTAAGGGCGCAAGCAATAGAATAACAGATAATGCCAGCATATTTACCTGCCCGAGATATTCATAGCCTCTTGCTTTTGAAAAACTAAATGCAAGGGAGCAATTGACAATTACAAAAGCAAAATGTGCAGTCTGCAGTTCGTAAAAGGTAAGATGGTAGTATGATAGTTTGGAAAATAAATTGTTTTGAAAAGGATAAAGCATGAGTGTATTAAAGGACAAACAAACTACCATAAAAATGAAACGGTATAGGTAGTTAATATCCGGTGAACAGTCAATATTACCGGGCCCGCATTTTTTTGCTACAATGACCTTCCTGTTAAAAGAAATGATCTTATAGATCTTTTTTAAAACCCATTTTAAGGGAGCAAAATTCCCCGTCGCTTTTATAAAAGGTATTTTTTCATCAAGTATTTCAAGTAAGGCGTCTATGCCATAAAGCACTTTGTTGGTTGTTGTGTCCAGCAGGGGTATTTCATTCCTGCTTTTACTAAAGTCAATCTTCAAAAGCAGTTCATCATCCAGGGTCGAAAATGGCTTGCGTGCATCAGTGCTTAGAAAGCCATATTTTACAAACAGACCGGAATACCATGTGCACAATGGGCAGTTATCATCGTATACAAGTATTTTATTTTTCATGATCAATGTTTTGATTTGGTTAATCCGTCCAATTCATTTCTTAAAGAGATGTGTTCAATCAGCCTGTAATAAATTGTTAGGTAATAGCCGGCGATGAATACCGCAGCTCCAATGCTGATCCAAAGGGTAAGCACTATAAAGCCTGACGGAAGACGGTCTTCAAAGATCAAAAGCAATGAAATTGATGCCAGGTCAGCAATACAAAGTATCCAATAGATCAAAATGGGTTTTTTATAGCCGGTCTCAATGAAAATGCTGGTGTTAAGCAGTGCACTGATTATTTGCCAGCAACCTAATAAAAGCAACCCTATCCCAACTCCAAAAAAATATAGAAAAGGTATTGTCAGCAACATGCAGCTAATCAATATTAATTGCCCGTAGCAATCTATTTTTCTGAGATTCAACATATCGGTTCTTTTTAAAGTTTCAGAAAATAATGAAAGTATATTTCCAAATAAAAACCGGTCTCCCGGTTTGCTGTTCTTACAGCTGTTTATTATTTAAAGATCTTCATCAGGCTGCTTACAAACCAATTCTCTTCCGCCTTGATCATTACATCAAGCGTTTTGTCAGCTTGTAAGCCAAGCCGCTTTATACTGCTCACCGTATCGACAAATGTTTTTACTTTTTTATCTTTTTTGTCACCCTCCACATCTTCCAGTTTATCGAGCAACTGCATCATCGGTTCTAATTCCCTTTTTTTTCTCTCCTTCACGATCTGTTTTACCACTTTCCAAATATCTTTTTCGGCGGTAAAGTATTCTTTTCTTTCACCAGACAGGATCACTCTTTCAACCAATCCCCAATTGATCAGTTCCCGGATATTCATATTTGTATTTCCGCGGCTAATATTCAGCTCTTCCATTATATCATCCTGGGTAAGTGAATCAGGACTGATAAGCAACAGGGCATGGATCTGTGCCATAGTTCTGTTGATTCCCCAATGTGTTCCAAATGCTCCCCAGCTGCTGATAAATTGTTGTTTTGCTTCTGGTAATTTCATAGTTCAAAGCTATTGCAGGTATTTCGAATTTTCAAAAAATATTGAAAGTTTATTTTCGGGAGCACCGAACAGTGGCCATTAGCGTTCTTCGTACAGGTCTTCGTTTATGAATAGGCCAAAAAGATACCCAATGATCCACAGTATGATGGCGATAACAATAGAAGTAATGGAAATGATGAAAAATAACCTGGTATGCTGATCATTCAGCAGAAGAAGGAGTAAACTAAATAAGAAAATGAAGATTCCTTCATACAGGAAGATGTCGAACACTTTATTATAGTATCTCATAGGGATTGCCGTCTTGTAAAATTACAGGTCACCCTTTCCTTTTTAAAATGTTCAAACAAGCTTTTGAAATAATTAAGTGGAACTACTAAAAAAAGGTATTTGTTTTTAGTTGATTTGCTATGAGTAACTACCTGAAAAATAGAAAAGTTGTAAAAGCCGCATTTAAACCAGCATTCCTACGGGATTCTCCATGAATTTTTTCACTGTTTGAAGAAAAGCGGCGCCAACAGCTCCATCTACACTTCGATGATCACAGCTCATTGTAACTTTCATAACATTGGTTACACCAAACCCTTCTCCCTTTCTTACAACGATCTCTTTTATTTTTCCAACGGCCATAATGCAACTGTCCGGAGGATTTATGATCGCTGTAAACTCTTCAATATCCATCATTCCAAGATTGCTGATGGTAAAAGTATTCCCACTGAATTCATGTGGCTGTAGTTTTTTCTCTTTTGCTTTTCCATAGAGCTCTTTTGCCTCCGCTGCTATTTGAGAAAATGATTTTTGATCAGCGAACTTTATCACAGGAACGATCAAACCTTCTGGTACCGCTACTGCACTGCCAATATGAATATGCTGATATGTTCTTATAAAATCACCCATCCAGGATGAATTTACCGCAGGATGCTGACGCAATGCCATTGCACATGCTTTAATTATCATATCCTGGAAGGAAATTTTTACCGGGCTGAATTCATTCATTTGTGCACGAGCCGCCATGGCATTGTCCATGTTGATCTCCATTGTCAAATAGAAATGCGGAGCCGCGAACATACTCTCTCCAAGGCGACGGGCAATTGTTTTACGCATCTGGCTATTTGGAGTATCAACGAATTTCTCTTCAGTGGTCGGAGTAAATTTCGCTACTGCTTGCTGGGGAGCTGTTGCAGGTGGCTTGCTGCCTTTTGCTGCCTGCTCACTGCTTCCTGCTGCCTGCGGATTAAAACTATCAACATCAGCTTTTACAATTCTGCCACCATCTCCACTTCCATGAACAGATTTTAGATCAACACCTTTTTCTTTTGCTAATTTTTTTGCAAGGGGAGATGCTTTAAGTCTTCCGTTGGTAGAGGAACTTGTTGCTGGCTGCTCTTTTTCAGGTTCGGGTTGAGAAGCAGCTTTCGAACTTTCTGCAAATTGCTGTTTACTGTCGACAGTTGACTGTTGACTGACGCCCCCTTTTGCAGCAGCTACTATCGCCTCCAAATCTACTTTTCCTTTTTCGCCAATGATGCATAACAATGCATTCACTGCTATCTTTTCACCTTTTGGAGCACCCTGGTAAAGCAATGTTCCATTCTTATAACTCTCCAGTTCCATTGTTGCTTTATCCGTTTCAATTTCTGCAAGTATTTCGCCTTTCTTTACTTTATCACCGACATTTTTATGCCACGCAGCTATTACTCCTTCAGTCATGGTATCACTTAATCTTGGCATTAATACCACTTCGTCCATTTTTGAAATATCAATTGCAGATGCTGTAGCCGTCGCGGATTCTGTGGTTTTTGACGCCTTGGCTGCGGGCACTTCAGCAGTTTGCTTACTTGTGCCTGACGATTTATTTGTAGCTTCTTTTTTACCCTCGGGTTTTTTTGAGGTTTCACTCTTTTCACTTGCCTGTCCGCTACCTTTTGTTAATGACGAAATATCTTCACCCGGCGCGCCAATGATTGCGAGCAGGTCATTCACCTGTAGTTTGCCGCCTTTTTCAGTGCCAATATGCAACAGCGTCCCATCCTTATAACTTTCAAGATCCATTGTAGCTTTATCAGTTTCTACCTCGGCAAGCAAGTCGCCTTTTTTTACACTGTCGCCAACTTTTTTATGCCATGCAGCGATCACTCCTTCGGTCATGGTATCGCTGAGTCGGGGCATTAAGATCACTTCTGCCATAACATATTCAATTGTGCGCCGAAATTAAGGCAATTTCGTGAATGGTGAATCGACTATAGTGAATGATAGTGTTATGGAGCAAACATCTGAATCCTATTGATCTTCAGTTGCGATGCTCAGCTAACACTGAGTGAAGCGAAATGTTCCTGGCTCTGTATTTCTAATGTCAAATGCCATCGGCTACAAGTTATAAGCAGTAACTCTAATAATCCAACTCTAACCGTAACCGTTCTTTTAACTCTTTAACCAAAGGATATCTTTCCGTCATTTTTATGAATTGTTCCCGGGAAGTAAGCGGTGTTCCTGCAGGAATTTTTTCGTCTTTGTTTTCTTCCATCACAATAAAAAACTCTAGCAGGTTATTATGAAGCTTCTCCCTTAGAAACTGGGAGGCTTTTTGACCGCCCTGTTCTATAAACCTAAGTTGAATATTATTTGTAACAATTGCAATAAAGCTGTTAGCGTCCTGCACCTTTAATTCAGCCATGTCGAAATTGGTACCAGCAGGATTTTTTTCACTTTTTAATTTTTCCACATATTCATTCCATGCGGCCTGTAATGTTTCGATATTAATTGGCGTATTAATAGAGGAGTTTCCATTTCCATTATTGCCGTTTCCCTTTACCTGTTTGCGAATTTTATCAAGAGCGGAAAGCTTTGAGGTTTGAGGTTGGAGGTTTGAAGTTTGGGGTTCTGTTGACTTATATTTTTCGGGATCTTCTTTTAGGACCGATGTTTCAATAATCAACTTAGCCGCTGATTGCTGACTTTTGACTCCTGACCCGATAGCTATCGGGTCCCGGCTCCGGACTTCTGCTTTTTGGCTTTCTACTTTCAACGGCTTTATCGCCGCAGTTCTAAACGCAAGGCTTGACTCAACTATTTTTTTTTTACTTATACTACCTGCATCAGCAGAAAGTTCGATTGCCTGTTGGAGATAACAGAGTTTTATTAATACAAGTTCTACATGCAACCTTTTATTGCGGGCCGCCTTATAATTTATTTCTGCTTCATTTATAACATTTAAGGCGCTCACAAGAAAGGACGGGGGAATGTTTTTTTGCTGTTGAGATATATTTCTCCCGAAAACTTTCTACCGCTTCCAACAGCCCTGCAACTTTTTCATCCTTACACACGAGCAAATTCCGGATAAATTCTGCAAATCCATTTAATACAAGATCCCCTTCAAATCCTTTCTTATTAATGTCATCATAGAGCAACATTGCTCCTGCCAGATCTTGCTTGAGCATACAGTCGATCAACTTAAAATAATAATCGGCATCGAGAATATTTAAATGCTCAAGCGTATTCTGGTAATTCAATTTACCATTGGTAAAGCTTACAATTTTATCCATGATGCTAAGGGCATCCCGCATGCAGCCTTCGCTTTTTTGTGCAATTACCTGCAAGGCTGCTTTTTCAGCTTCTATTTCTTCCTTTTCACATATTTCCTGCAGATGCACTACCGTATCATTATTTGTGATACGTTTAAAATCGAAGATCTGGCAGCGACTTAAGATAGTAGGAAGAATTTTGTGTTTCTCGGTGGTTGCTAAGATAAAAATTGCATAGGAGGGAGGCTCTTCCAATGTTTTTAAGAACGCATTGAAAGCGGAAGAGCTAAGCATGTGTACTTCGTCGATGATATAAACTTTGTATTTGCCGGCTTGTGGCGCAAATCGAACCTGGTCAACCAATGTCCTTATATCATCCACAGAATTATTACTTGCTGCATCTAGTTCATGAATGTTCATCGATGTCCCCTCATTAAAAGAAACACATGATTGACATTTATTGCAGGCTTCTCCGTCTTTTGTTTGATTCTCGCAGTTAATTGTTTTAGCAAGAATTCTTGCACAGGTCGTTTTGCCCACACCCCGCGGACCGCAAAAAAGAAATGCATGTGCAAGCTGGTTATGCTTAATCGCATTTTTTAATGTAGTAGTAATATGCGACTGACCAACCACCGTATCAAAAGTTTGTGGTCTGTATTTTCTTGCTGAAACAACGAATTTATCCATAAAACCCCCAACCCCTAAAGGGGAGTTTGATTCCTTTAGAATGGATTGCAATATAGGAAATCAAAAGTTCGTGAACTGTAGAGAATACTGATTTGTTAATAATTTTCATAAACCCGTTTTGAGATTCAGCTTACAAAAGAATTGGGTGTCGTTTAAATTCCTTTGTTCGATCAAATAAATACCGGTAGGTGGTGAGTATACGGCTGCGGTAAGTGCCAAGACCTTCAGCAACATTTATCATTTTCGGATTGAATTCGCCAATCCATTGCATTTCATAATAATCATAAATAGGATTACCTAAAACATACTTGCCGTTTTCTTTTTTCAAATTTTGTATTACCATAGCGCCTTGTACAATTATATAGCTGTCCACGCCTTTTCCCTGGAATGCTGGGACAATTCCAAAAACAAGCCCGGTAAATTTTGGATTTCTTACCGTTGCTTTCACCCAAAGGAATTTCAATTTATGCCAAAGGCTAAATCCCCCATTTAGATATTTAAACCACTGGTTAAGGTCCGGAAGATTGATCCAGATACCGATAGGCTCATCTTTATAATATGCAAACCAGCAAAGACGTTCGTCCAATACCGGTTTCATGCTTTTGAACATCTTAAATACAACCTTTTCTTCTAATTGCTTCATGCCGCCATGGCCGGCCCACGCTTTATTATAAACGATAGTAAAATCCTTTGCAAATTTTTCTAATTGATTTTTATTAATGTACACTGCCCTGTAATCAGGATCTTTTGCACAGTCGTCATGTCGATCGTAATATTTTTGAAGAATGAGGGTGTTTGTTTTCATAGCAAAACACACCTGGTTGAAATAATTTTTGAATCCATAAGTTTCAAAAAGCTGTTGGTAATAGGGCGGGTTGAAATTCATGCAATACATCGGCGACAGATCAGTTCCTTTTACAACAAGACCCCACCACCGGTCTCTTTCACCAAAATTTATTGGTCCATCCATTGCCTGCATCCCTTTTTGCCTTAGCCAATGCTTAGCCACATCGAAAAGCATGTCAGCCGCGGCCTGGTCATTGATGCAATCAAAAAAACCAACTCCGCCCACAGGAACGTCATCGCCCTTATTCTTATATTTCTTATTTGTAAATGCAGCAATACGCCCAATGGCATTTCCGTCATCATCTTTCAGGATCCACCTTATCACTTCGCCGGAACGAAACGTCTTATTTTTTTTCGGATCAAAAACTTCTTTGATGTCTTTATCTAATGGACGAATATAAGCAGGGTTGTTTTTGTTGAGATCAACATTAACAAGTATGAATTCTTTTGCCAATTGTTCATTCGTTACTTCGGCCAACTGCATTAAACAAATGTAGGGAAGAATTGCAGTGAAAAGACTGATTTATAGAAACATCTTCTCTGCTAACCTTGCATCGTGACCGTAAATATCTTCACGGAAATTAAGGCGCCCATTTTCATCCACCCATGCGGTATAATATGTAATAACTACCGGGATCGGATCTTTCACCTTCACATATTTCTCATCACCGCTGTTCATGGCTTCACTTATTTTTTCCGCCGTCCATTCAGGCTGGTTGCGTAAAACATAATTTGCCAGTTTTTCGGGTTCCCTTAAGCGAATGCATCCATGACTATACGCTCTTTTATCTTTATTGAATAAGCTTTTAGCCGGTGTATCGTGAAAATAAATATTAAAACTGTTTGGAAACAGGAATTTCACTTTACCCAACGCATTCCCCGGGCCTGGTTTTTGCCGAACAACAGGCAGACCATCGTCATTGCCTGTGATCTCCATATTTTCTTTAGCGATATAGTTTGGATTTTTATCAATAGCAGGAAGAATTTCTTTTGCAACAATGCTTGGCGGCACATTCCAATAAGGGCTAAATACCACCTGGTTCAGGTCACCATTGAACATCATTGTATTATGTCCTTCTTTGCCTACGACCACATCTATATCAAACACTTTTTGTTTTCCTTCATAGACATGCATTACAAATTCAGGGATATTTACCACAATGAGATTTCCGGTGGGTTCATTTGCAAGCCAACGCATACGATCCATATTCATTAACAGTTGTTCAATTCGATGTACAACGGGAACATTCATTTCTTTTATTAAAGAATCACTGATGATCCCGGTTTCATTGAATCCATGACGGGCCTGGAAATTTTTTACGGCGACTGCTAATGTATCATTAAACACCTGGCTTGTGTCGTTGGCAGGAAGATCTCCTGTGATTGCCAGTCTTTTTTTGATCACTACTATTTCCGGAGAACTTGTTCCTTGTCTCAAAGATTTCTTGATATTATTTACCTGCGGCCAGCCGCCACTTCGTGCTATTGCTAAATACCGGCTCAACTGCTCTTTTAATCCTTTATAGGATTGATTCACATCTTCAAAATACTTATCGTCTTTATGTTTCTTATTTACCAGGGAATCTGCAAGTGCTAATGGATCTTCTTTTTTACGCGGAACAAACCGCTCCATTTCTTTCCGCTTCACATAACCTTTTTCATAGTTATTGAGCATATACATTATAAAATGATGTGTCAAGGTAAGCTCGGTATTTATAAAATCTTTATTAGAGGCACTTACAGAAAGCTCATCTTCCGCGATCAACCTGTCCATTCGTTTCTGCAATTTTTTATCCTTTAAAGTGGAATCAGCATCATAAGTGGTAACATAATCATGCAGGTTCCAGAAACCACGGGCTTGCTCAGTTAGTCCATTGCTGCTGAACCAGGCAAACTGGTAATTACGGGTATTGTAAAAACTTTCTAAACGACTGGCGATGGAATCTGCAATTTTATTTTGTGTAATATAATTTTGCAAAGCTGATGTATCTAAAAACAGGTTACTATAAGAGTTAGAGGTCGTAATGCTGCTATCTCTTTTACTGATATTTTTTCTCTCTTTTGTTGCTTGATTTTCGTTTTCACTGTCATCTAATTCTGTACAGGAGTACAAGAAGGCGCAAAACGATAGGGCAAATAATATTTTTTTCATGCTTTTGAATACTGCAAAAGCAATGCCTTATTAAAAGAAGAAAATGTGATATTAAAAAGGGGAATTTTTTACACAACTTCGCAATTAATGATCTTACTGATCAATAATTGTTGCTCAAAGCCGGAGGAAGTAAATTGTAAAGCTTTTTGATAAAATTTTTTCGCTTCATTCTTATTTTCCAGCTCAAAATAAATTTCACCGATAGACGCATAAAAAAGGTGATGATGCTCGAGTCCTTTTATTTTTTGTAATTCATTTAACGCATTTTGTCTGCTGATTGCATAGGCCGAAGCAATTGCCTTATTCATGGCAATAACCGGGTTGGGTTGAAGCTGATAAAGCATTTTATATAAATGATAGATGCTTTTCCAGTCTGTTTGTTCAAAAGAAATTGCTGTAGCATGTTGCGATGCTATTGCAGCTTCAAGATGATAGGAAGACACTTCGAAAGGTTCAGTTGATTCTTCCATCAATTCGAAACCTTTGCTCATCAACGAACGATTCCATTTGCTGCGATCCTGGTGTTTCAATAAGATTATATTGCTTTTGTCATCCAGTCTTGCATCGAGTCTTGAGGCCTGGAAGCACATCAACGCAAGCAACGCCTTGCTGCGGGGAAATGCAGTTAAGGAATGTTGTGTAAGTAAAAAGCAAAGCCGCATTGCTTCTTCGCAAAGATCTTCACGAATAAGATTGTCCGGATGTGAAGAATTATAACCTTCATTAAATAAGAGGTAAAGTGATTTCAGTACTGTATCGATGCGTGATGACAATTCATTGCTATGAGGAACATCCAACTGGATATTTTCTGTTTTGATCTTTTCTTTTGCCCGGTAAATTCTCTTTGCAATAGTTTCTTCCGTTGTTAAGAATGCCTTTGAAATTTCGCCTATGCTTAATCCGCAAAGCGTTTTCAATGTTAAAGCAATTTGCGACTCTTCCGCAATCGAAGGATGACAGCAGGCAAACATCATTCGTAACTGGCTATCCTGTATCTCGTTTTCCAAAAAAAAGTTGTTTACTGTAGAGGCCAACGTGTACTCAGACTGGAGCAGGTAGCTATACTGAGGACTGATATCCCGAAATCTTTTTTCTCTTCTTAGAAAATCAATTGCTTTATTCCTGGCCACACGGTAAAGCCATGCGGAGGGATTATCCGGAATACCTTTAAAACTCCAGGTGTTCATCGCCTGCAGCAAAGTATCCTGTACAATATCCTGTGAAACTTCTATATTTTGCAAACCAAGCAGTCTTGATAAAACAGAGATCATCTTTCCCGATTCATGGCGGAAAAGATGATCAATAAGCTGAGTGATATTTTTTTGCTGCTTCATTATTATGGCATATCCATCTTTAACACCTGCCTTACCTGTACGCTTCCGCCAAGTTCAGCATCAGGATAATCGTCGCAAAGTTTTACAGCCTCATTTATATCGGCCGCATTCACAATAAAGAAACCACCGACCACTTCTTTCCCCTCAGTGTAAGGGCCATCTGTCACAGCCTTGTTTTTTCCTTTAATTAGTTTGCCACCGGGAAGAAGAGGTTCGCCTGCTACATATTTTCCATCCTTACTTAATTTCTCTATCCAGGCAAACCATTTCCCCATATTCTCCTGCATTTGTTCTGGACTTGAATCAGGTGACATACCTCCGTGAAAAATAAACATGAACTTTTCCATTGTAATTGATTTTAGTTTAAAAATATTGGTTGGCTTTATGACGAACCCGCTTTTTTAAATCGGACAACCAGGTTGAAATTTTTTTAAGTTAACCAGAGTTTTTGAATAAATATGGGTTTGATGATAAGCGGACAGAACGATGAAAGGAGTCCTTCGACAAGCTCAGGATAAACTTACAGCCGGGATTCAAATAGCTTATCCACAGCTCGGGAATTAGTTTTTTGTGTTTTCGGAATTTTGAACCCACCCCCTTACCTTTGCGGCCTCAAAACATGCCTCCTCTAAAATATATTTATGGGTAAAGTTGGTAAAATCAAGCAGATCATCGGTGCGGTGGTCGACGTGCAATTTGAAGGCACACTTCCTGAAATTTATAATGCATTGGAACTGAAAAGGCCAAATGGTGACACGCTGGTACTCGAAGTTGAGCAGCATCTTGGTGAAGATAGCGTTCGTTGCATAGCAATGGATGGTACTGAAGGGCTTGTTCGTGGACTTGAAGTTGTGGATACAGGAATTGCTATTGCTATGCCTGTTGGTGAGGATATCAGCGGACGGCTTTTTAATGTAACCGGTGACCCGATCGATGGCTTGCCTGCTGTTTCAAAAAAAGGCGGTCGTCCTATTCACAGCAAACCACCTCCTTTTGAAAACCTTAGCACTTCTGCCGAAATATTATTTACCGGTATTAAAGTTATTGACCTTATCGAGCCATATGCAAAAGGTGGTAAGATCGGCTTGTTTGGTGGTGCTGGTGTTGGTAAAACGGTTTTGATCCAGGAGTTGATCAACAATATTGCAAAAGCATATTCCGGTTTATCAGTATTTGCCGGAGTAGGTGAAAGAACCCGTGAAGGAAATGACCTGATGCGTGAAATGATCGAGGCAGGCATTATGAAATATGGTGATGAGTTCAAACATAGTATGGAAAAAGGTGGATGGGATCTGAGTAAAGTGAACATGGAGGACCTGAAAGATTCAAAAGCCACGTTCGTATTCGGGCAAATGAATGAGCCACCCGGTGCCCGTGCAAGGGTTGCCTTAAGTGGTTTGACTGTTGCTGAATATTTCCGTGATGGTGATGGCCAGGGAAAAGGTAAAGACATTCTTTTCTTCGTTGATAATATCTTCCGTTTTACACAGGCTGGTTCTGAAGTATCTGCATTGTTGGGTCGTATGCCTTCAGCGGTAGGTTATCAGCCGACACTTGCCACTGAGATGGGGTTGATGCAGGAAAGAATCACTTCAACTAAGAATGGTTCTATTACGTCCGTGCAGGCCGTTTACGTACCTGCGGATGACTTAACAGACCCCGCTCCGGCTACAACGTTTGCTCACCTCGATGCAACCACGGTATTGAGCCGTAAGATCGCTGACCTTGGAATTTATCCTGCCGTTGACCCGCTGGATTCCACCTCAAGAATTCTTACACCAAAAATTGTTGGAGCGCTTCATTATGATTGTGCCAACCGTGTGAAATTAATTTTACAACGTTATAAAGAATTGCAGGATATCATTGCTATCCTTGGTATGGATGAATTGAGTGATGATGATAAGATGACAGTACAACGTGCAAGAAAAGTTCAACGTTTCTTATCACAACCATTCCATGTTGCCGAAGCGTTCACAGGTTTGAAAGGTGTGCTTGTTCCAATTGAAGAAACGATCCGTGGTTTCAATATGATCATGGATGGTGAAGTGGATGAATATCCTGAAGCTGCATTCAACCTGGTGGGTAGTATTGATGACGCAATGGAAAAAGGTAAGAAGTTGTTGGCGGCAGCGCAGGGATAAAACTCCCTGTCCCCTGAAGGGTAGACTTGGATCGTGTCATTCATTTTTTTCTTGATAGTTCTTTGTAATAGTTAGTTGATGACTTTGTTACCAGCTTTAGTTCCCTGATTGAACTTTTGTTGCGTCGCACTCTTCAACATCTGAAACAATATTCAACAAATTTTGAAACTACAAAAGCCCCTTTAGGGGTTTGGGGTATGAACTTAGAAATACTTACACCGGAAAAAAAACTTTACAGTGGCGAAGTGTATGGCGTGCAAATGCCGGGCATAAGCGGGAGTTTTGAAGTGCTGGAAAAACATGCGCCATTAGTAAGTGCATTAAAGCCGGGAAGATTGAAGATCTTAAAAGACAAACAAAATCATTTAGCCAATTTTGATATACAAGGGGGCTTTGTAGAAGTATTAAATAATAAAGTGACCGTATTAGTTGAAGGTGCTGTTGCCGTTGAATAAAAACCCCCTGTCCCCCAAAGAGGTGCCTTGGATTAGTAGTTTACTTTTTTAGCTCTTTAATCAAAATAGAAGTTCTATTACAGCTGTCAGGTTTATTAGCTGGCAAGTCTCCGCGTCAGGCGGGGATTTAGGGGCATAAAATTATTTGTGGAAAACCCTTTCCCCCTATGGGATTGTGTTCCGGGATTG
>CBFGXP010000072.1:0-16973 GCA_965652775.1 uncultured bacterium | reverse complement strand
GTGCTCATTTCAAAAGGAAAGGGCCATGATTTCTCAAGTCATCATACAGAAGATAAACTTATCTACCGGCAAAGGGGTGAAGGTGACGCTATCTTCAAGACAGGCAAAAATGGCGATGTAGAGTCATTTAGTATTCCGTTCGAGCCAGCCGTTGATGCGATTGTTTTTTCAATAAAAAATAAATCGGTTGCAACCAAGAAAAATTAAGATCATCCTCCATTAAAAAAGCCCTCCAGAATCTGAGGGCTTTTAATAAAGGATAAGGAACGATTGATTATTTCGGTAACACAACAGCATCTATCACATGGATCACTCCATTGCTGCCTTTAAGATCAGTGATGGTGACATAGGCTGAACCACCTTTTTCATCAGTCAGTTTTACTTTACCATTATCAAGTGAAGCGGTAAGAATTCCGCCACTTACAGTTTTTAAAATTGCTGTACCATTTCCTTTTTTAATTGCCTCGAGCACTGCCGCTGCATCCAGGTTACCAGCCACTACATGATAAGTCAGAATTTTTGTAAGCGTACTTTTATTTTCCGGTTTCAGCAGGAAATCAACCGTACCGGCAGGCAGTTTTGAAAACGCATCATTAACAGGAGCAAATACTGTAAATGGACCCGCGGACTTTAACGTATTTACCAGGTCAGCAGATTTTACTGCAGCAACAAGAGTAGAATGTACATCAGATCCAACAGCAATATCAACGATGTCTTTTTTTTGCGCATTGATCGTTAGTGTTGAAAAAGAAACTACCAGCACAATTGCAAACGAACTAATTCTTTTCATGATTTTTTTGATTTTATTTATTAAGAGATATTACTATTTAATGAGAATTATTTTTATCAGGGTATCAATACACGATCGATCAGGTGTACCACACCGTTTCTGCACACAATATTTGTTGCGATGATATTTGACTTATTGCCACCATTTCCATTTCCGGTAATAGTTGGACCACCTCCTGTTCCATTGGAAAGATTTATCGTTGTATTTCCTCCGGCCAGCATAGCCAGCGTAGCGTTTGATAAATCTGAAGAGAATGCACGACCGGCCACTACATGATATCTCAGCACAGCCAGCAAAGTTGCCACTGGAATGTCATCAATTTTTGTAAGACTTAATGCGCTAAGGAGTTGTGTAAATGCTGCATTAGTGGGAGCAAACACTGTGAGTTTTGCACTACCTAAAGTAGTGGCAAGTGCAGGATCACCTCCGGGCGCAGTGGTAGCCCTTGTTACGGCTTTAACCAATGAATCTAATCCGCTGTTCACAGCAGTCTCTACGATATTACCGGCTGCAGGTATTAATACTTTGCCGATAGTGTGGATCACGCCGTTATCTGCGGCTACATCAGCCGTGATCACTTTTATTCCGTTGACATATACTCCGGTTGAATTTTTAGTAACAAACACAGAGTCGCCGCTGGCGGTGATCACCTTTGCATTCGGACCGGCCGGTACATCAGCTGCCAGTATTTTAGAGCCGATAGTATGATACAATAATATATTCTGTACCTGCGCCGTTGTCAAAGAATTAATTGCAGCCGTTGTAATACCTGAGGCGTTAAAAGCCGCATCATCCGGTGCAAAAACAGTGAACGGTCCTGCACCACTTAATGTTGCCTGTAAGTTTGCTTTAAGCACTGCAGATTCAAGCGTTGTAAAACCAGAACCTGCAACTACTATATCTGTAATGGTATTGGTGGCCGCTGGTGCATCATCATCTTTGTTGCAACTGGTTAAAAAAATCAAAGTGCTTGCGCCTATCAGCATGGCTGATTTCATAAAGATTTTTTTCTTTTTCATTTTATTTTTTGTTTAATCTTTTTTATTAAACATTAAACAGAATAAAATGGTTCGGAAAAATTTGAATTTTTTTTGAAAGGATATCTGTTGAACTTTTCTGAATCTTTGAATGGAATTATTAAACACGTTTCATTTGATAGTTGATGGTCACCAAGTAAAATAAAAATAACGTTGTTTTCTTGTTGTTATTAGTCCCGCATGTGGTTGGATAAATGTTCCTGTCCTCAAATCAATAAGGAATATAAAATATGGGATTGTTCCCGAAGAACCGGAACAGGTATGTTTAAAGGCAGTGCCGGGGGGTTACAATTATTTATTCTTTCTCACTTCACTTCCAACACTCCGGGTATTCAAATCTTCCTGCGGGAAAGGAATTTGAATGTTTTCTTTTTTTAAAGCCTCATCGATTGCTTCAATTACATCACTTTTTATTTGCGTCCAGAATTTAAAATGTTCGATCCAGAATAAGATCCTGATCTCAATAGCACCACTGTTGAAATCCTTTACTAACACCGAAGGTGCAGGATAAGACATAATTCTTTTATCTGCGGCCAAAATATCCAGCACCAGTTTTTTGGTTTTTTCCAGGTCGGTGCCACTTGCTAATGTTGTTGCTATTTCCACGCGACGGCTGCTTTTTCCCCTTGTCCAGTTGATAACGGGGTCACGCAAAAGATTCCCATTAGGAATGATGACATCGGCGCCATCCCAGGTGGTGATCACACTGCTTCTGAAACCTATAGACTTCATGGTCCCCGACTGTCCTCCGAATTCAACCACATCTCCCACTGTGATGGGTTTTTCAAAGGCGAGTATCAATCCACTCACGAGGTTATTGACGAGGGCCTGTAATCCAAAACCGATGCCCACACTTAATGCTCCTAAAATAATTGTCAACCGGTCCATCCCAAAGCCGGCAGCAGCAAATGCCAGTAACACACCAATGGTTATTATTGAAATTCGTATCAGGAGAAGCCAGCTGCCAATGCCTCCTCTTTTTTCGCGGCCATCTTCATTGCCGCGTTCGCTTGAAGCAAAAAATGTAACGATGCTTGAAATAAGACCGGACAGGAAAAGGATCAGGAAAAAAACAAAAACACTTTGTATCGTAAAAGTTGATTGGCCAATCGTTCTTTCTTTCTCAATGAAATCGTTGAACTCAACTGCAAACTTGCGAAAGAAATAGAAACCCCGTCCAAACAAAATAAACCAACCTACAACAAGCAGGTAATAAAATACCGGCCGTGCTTTTTTGCTTACCGTTTCAAAATTGATATACAAAGTTTCTCTGCGCGGGTTTCTGTATATGCTGGCAGCGATGGTCAGCATTTCATTGATCAGCCGTATTACCCAGAAAAAAAGTATGCCATTGACGATACCGAAAATACCACCGGTTAAAAACGATTTCGAAAGATTAAATCTTCCATAAAGATTTGCTACGGCAGATATAAGCTCCATCAAAACGACGAAAGCTATAAAGATGAGGATACCTTTTTCTTTTAATTCTTTCCGGCGCGGGCTTAATAAAAAAACTACGCCAACGATCACTGCCGTTAATGACAGTAAAAGCATTCCATATCTTTCGGCCCGCGAAGCCTGCAGAATGATATTGTCAAAAACTGCCGGGAAAAACATCAGCAGCAATATGACCCAGGCAGTCCTCCAATATTTCGTAATGAAATTCCAGAAAATGATCGTAAGACAAAGCGCTGAAATGATCCATAATATACTGGTGAAACCAAAGGGAGGCTTTGGGTAGATGAATTGGAAAGTACATAGAATAATAAACACCGATGACAAAAGGGGAAAGCGTAACACAAGCCATTCCTGTTGATCGCCTGGTGACGATCCGATAGCTATCGGATGAGCAGCATGTAATTTTTTCTTCAAATTTCTTAAGAACAGCGTTAATGCTGCGATCATGAAGAAAAGGAGCGTTGTCCTGCCTGAATTATTTTTTAAATAAAAAGAAGAAACCAACCTTACTTTTTCTTTTGATATATCCAAAATTTCACGGAAAGGTCTTCTGAAAGCTATCGGTTCCCAGAGATTCGCCGTTTCCCGGTCTGTGACAGAAGCGGCAAGGTCCTCCCTGTAATTCTCCATTTCCTCGATACCATCTTCCAGCTTAATGATAACAAAATTTACCCTGGTTTGTAGTAGCTGCACTTTTTGAATTGCTTTTTGGATCAAGCTATCAGCGGGTCTCATTTCATTTGTTACCAGTCTTATTTTGCTGAGCAAATTCGCGAGGCTGACAGAATCTGAAGGCAATTCAATAAGGGTACTGTCACTGGCCAATGAATCAATTTGGTTCTGGAAACCTACCAGGTTTTTAAAGTAGGAATCCAGACTCTGTTTTTCAATTGCTGTTTGGTTAAGCAACTCCTGCAGCAATTTTGAAGAAGTGGCAAGGTTCCTTTCTGTTTGTGTGGTGCCTTTATTTGTAAAGACACCATCGCCGGCCACGTCATATATTCGAAGTACATAATCCAGCTGAGATGCTATACCAGCCGTATCGATTCCTTTCTCTAAGTAATAATTTGCTTTTTGGGAAACTTCCAGGATATTGTCAAGGATCTCTTTTTGTCTTGCGGTGATCTTTTCTGCTTTGAACTGTTCAACGTTTTTTTTGATTTCATTTGCTACCCGCTGTCTTAGTGGGATCAAAACTTCTTTGGCTACTGTATCAGTGATGATCGTATCATGAGCAGGCGTTACCTGCTGGGCAGATCCAACAATGCAAAATGAAGATGCAAGAATAAATAGGAAGATGTGCCATAGCTTTTTTGGCATTACATGCTATATTAATGATTGAAACGAGTACAAAAAGCAATTGACAAGGAAATTACGAAGAAATTGTTTCAGTCTAGTCATTGCGGGCAAGATACCGGGAGGACAAAAAGGATGAATCACGTCATCAAACAAAGCCCGGACAAAGACGTTCGGCGCTATTGATCAATGTAAATTTCGGACAGGCGTTTATCATTTCAACGCCGTTTATAAAATTATTTTTTAAGGAAATTTCAATTAAAATATCTTTAAACTTCAACAAAAAATATATTTATGAAAAAGTTTTTATTTCTCGCTCTAATATTTAGTGCAGTGATCTCAACTGCCAGTTATGCTCAACCAGCTCAATCAGCTCCACAACCTCAACAAGCTCAACCAGCTTTTGATCCTGCCGTTGTGCTACAGCAGATGAAGGAAAAGCAAGTGCCACTGATGGTAGAGAAAACGGGGCTGACCGAGGCAAAGGCAAACAGGGTAGTAGAGCTTAATTTTGAAATGCGCATGGCTGCGAGTGCCTTAAAAGATCTTAGTGAAGCTGACCGTAGTGCAAAAATTCAGGAACTAAAAGCTGCTAAAGAAAAAAAGATGAGTGAGCTCCTGACAGCTGATGAACTAAAAGCTGTAAAGGATTTTTACGAAGCGATGGGAAAGAATGCGCCACAGAAACCTGGAAATTAATAATACATTACTTATGTGAAAGCTGCTTAAGGGCAGCTTTTTTTGTTTACCTAATTTACTTGACTTCCTGCCGGTTTTTTTAAATAGGAGAATCGTTACTAAAAACTTACAAATTCTCAATATAAATGAGGTAGTGCTATCATTGTTATGACAGCCAAAAAAAACATATTTCAAATCAAATTCAATGAGATAATTGTGGCATTGTTCTTGCAAAACGTGGGAGCAATTGATTATCTATTTAAAAGCCATCCCTTTCATTATTTAAAAAATTTTACCTACAAGTTTCGATGGTTATGAGCTATGTCATCGTCTTATTGGTCGATGTATTTTTACCAGTTGATTTTTAAAGCCCTCTGAAAAATTAATTAAGATTTTTGACCGAACCGGCCCAAAAATGTGTTCTCATTTTTACTTACCATACACTTAAAATTTAAAAATTATGAAACAATTCGGATGGATGCTGGCATTGGCGATGACGACTGTTATTGTGAGTTGCCACAAAGAAATTTCAACCAACGAGCAACCTGGAAACAGCAACGATTCCCAAACAGAGATCGCTACACAGTCAACCAGTACATCGGGCTCGTGTAGTGCTCCCGGCGGTCTTTTTGCATCAAATATTGCAACCACTACTGCCACCTTGAACTGGGGTGCTGTGAGCGGGGCACTTGTTTATACAGTACAGTATAAGCCAACTTCTTCCGGTACATGGATTAATGCAACTTCGGGTACATACGGGTTATCTGTCAATTTATATGAGTTGACTCCATCCACAACATATGATTGGAGAGTATACACGAACTGTAGTCTTACTGAGGCTAGCACTTACACCTCTGCACAATTCACCTCAGCAGGATCAATGCCTCCACCATCGGCATCACCTTGTCCCGGTCCTTATGATATTAGTACAAACGGTACTATGGGCGGCGCTGCTGCGATCGGTATGAATACAGAAGTAAAAGGAACCATTGCCCCGGTAAATGACATTGACTATTATCAATTCACGGTCAGTTCTAGGGGAACGATCACTGTTTGGTTAACTACATTACCTGCCAACTATAACCTTGCTGTATTCAACAGCAGCGGGACGCAAATTGGTATCTCACAAAATAAGGGCTCTAAAAATGAATGGGTGTCAGTGATGGTTGAGCCAGGTGTTTATTATGCAAAAGTTTATCCGGTAGGTCATGCGAATAGTGCGACATCTTGTTATACATTGAAAGTGCAAACGGTTACTGCAACATAATCATAAGAAGAAAACATTTGAGATTTGACCTGACAGGTCAAATCTCAAATTTCTTCAACATCCTTTCTATACTCCACAAGCATTTACATTTTCATTTTTCTGAAAGGTTGATTTACGATTGCCTTAACGGAATCTCCGGGGATTTGCGCTTTTGTATACATGAAAAAATACAGTGCCGCTTCGAATAGTATTAAAATTCGTTTCATATCAGGGCAATTTTGCGTTTTTTGTAACTGAATTGCGCCTTTAAAAATGCGTGTAAATATCCCGTATGAAAACGACCAATCTTCTGAAAGCAATTAGTTTGCTGTTGATCTTTATTATTGCAGTTAGTTGCCGGAATAGCAGATCTGCCACAAGCAGACAATACCCGAATTATCCTCCAGCTGAAACTCCAACGAAGACATCCAGTGTGTATGTTGACGGGGGTAATCTTCCACCGGGTCAAGCGAAAAAAATTTATGGAAGCCAATCAGCAAAGTCTTATGCACCGGGACAAAGAAAAAAATATGCGAACGCTTATCCTTTGGTAATTGTTTATACACCTGCGATAGTGATCAGGCAGCATAGTGATGGTCGCTACTACTACAAAAACTCGTCAGGATATACTTATTGGAAAGGCCATGATGAAAGATATTATCTGGATGAAAAGCATTTGAAAGGCCTGGACTATGAAGTAACCGAGTATGATGACTGGAAAATGAAGGGACAAAAGAAAAACAAGGTCCAGGAAGTGAAGGCAAAGGAACAGAAAGAGGAAAAAGTAAAACCAGACCAGAAAACAAAAGACGCTGAGCATACTCCTAGCGTAAAGGATCAAAAAGAAAAGGACCAGGGCCAAAAATCGAAAGACAAAGATCAAAAGGAAAAGGAGCAAACTGACCAAAAAGGAAAAGATGACAAGCCCCAAAAAGGTAAAGCTAAATCGAAATAAAAGGGGTAATTAATTCAGTTCCTTTAGCTCCTTATCTGCAATAAGAAGCAATTGCCTCAGTTACCTTGTTCAATTATAAGCGACATCCTGAAAAGCCCCGGTAATACTAATCGTATCTACATTCACAATGGCGAATGTGCCGCTAAAAGTTCCTTTTAACCTGTTGTCTGAATTTGAGTTGATTATTATTTCGCAGCCCAAATTAGAATATTGGGTTCCGGAAATGGTAACACCCATAGTACCATTTGCCGACAATGGCGAATAAGTACCTACTGCTGTAGAATTAGTCGCCAAATAAAGAGTTGTAGTATCCTTTGTCGCATAGATATAATTAAAATTGGCCACGGGAATAAACGAAATTGTCTGGGCCGTTTGGGTCGTTCCATTATCAATTTTCCATTCCACATGTTGTGGCGGAACAGCTTCAACACCGCTACTTTTTTCGCAGCCATTCGAACATAACGCTACTATAAATAAGATGAACATACCACGAAACCAACAATTCATGACCGGCAGTTTGATATGTAAATTACAACGAATGGTTGAAAGATCGTTGCCGGTCGCGTTCCTTTCTTCTCTTAGCCGCGTGCCCGCATTGTTATCGCAATGCCCCCACGCAGCGGAATAGGGTATAAAAAAAGTGATGCGTGTTACCACGCATCACAGGACTTCTCAGCATTTTTTTAGAAACCAGTTTTGGACGGTTTCTTAATTTCTTCAAGCATTTCTTTTACTGCTCTTTCAAGTTGAGGATCTTTTCCCTTTAAGACAGATTTATAATCATTCACAACTTTTATATCTGGCTCGAGCTGCAAATTTTCAAGTGGCCGATCTTCTTTCCCGATAAACGCTACCATAGGAATTCCAAATACCAGAGTAGGATCAATCTGTGTTTCCCACCATACTGCTGTACCGGTTCCTGCCACAGGCATACCGATCAGTTTTCCAACACCCAAAGATTTATAGGCGTAGGGGAATAAATGTGCATCGGAATAATTACTCTCACTCATCAGCACAGCCGAAGGATTTGTCCACCGACCTCTTGGTTCCCATGCACCCACCTTCACACTTTGCGGAGCCATCTGCATATATTTTTTTCCATTTAAAAAAGTTGAAAGTTCATCATGAAGATTACCTCCACCATTGAAGCGGGTATCCACGATCAATGCACCAGCGTTGCCGGCCTTACCCAGCACGTCTTCAAAAACTGTTCGATAGCTGGCATCGTTCATTCCCTGTACATGGATATAAGCTACTTTACCACCGGAAAGCTCTTCAACTTTTTTGCGATTGTTTTTTACCCAGCGATCATACAATAAAACTTGTTCTTCCTGTTGAGTGATCGGTTTTGTTGTTTCATCCCATCTGGTTTTTGTTTCCGGATCATAAAGACTCAATAAAACATTTTTTGCTGATTTGCGGTTAAGCAGCTTATTCCAATCCATATTTTCTTTGATTTCCTCCCCGTCTATTTTTTCGATCACTACTCCTTTTTTGATCTTTGTTTTTGCATTCATGAATGGACCGCCAGTTAAAACTTCCATTACTTTCACGCCATCACCAGCAAAAGTTTCATCATAGAGCAAGCCAAGGCTTGCGGTGACATCTCCATTTTGTACTTGCGGCGCATACCGCCCACCAGTGTGAGATGCATTCAGTTCACCCAAAAACTCACTGAGCAGTTCCTGGAAGTCATAGTTATTATTTATGTGGGGAAGGAATTTTGTGTACTGCGTGTGATAGAAATCCCAATTCACACCCTGCATTTTCGGGTCATAAAATTTTTTCTTTACCTGTCTCCATGCATGATCAAAAATATATTCTCTTTCTGCAGTAGCGTGCAAAACCATTTCTCCATTAACTGTTACAGGGGATGTTTTGCCGGACTCTGCATCGACTTTCATGATGCGTCCGTCGCTCACAACGAACAAACTCTTGCCGTCTTTTGAAAGATCCATGCCGGCCGGACCACCATCCAGTTTCGCAACCAGTTTTGTTTCTTTTGTCCTTGTATGTGTTGACCAGAGATCATATCCTTTTTCCATCCTTGCAGCGAAATAGAGTTTGTCGCCATCGGGACTTATTACATAATCTGAAATATTTCCTGAGTTGATCGTGAGACGAAGTTTTCTTGTATCAATGCCTTCTAAAAATGGTTCCCAACCTTTGGCAGGCGGCGCAACTTTCTTTGCAGTATCTTTTTTTGCTTCTTCCTTTTCTTTATCCTCTTTTTCTTTTAATAAGGTAAAATCATCTTTGGTTAATTTGTAACGATCAAAAGCATCCTGGTCAAAGAACATCGCATATATATCTACTTCTCTTGCGCCCTGCATAGCAAGTGGCTTTTTTCCGTCACGATCTGTAACCCATAACAACGCTTTTCCACCCAATGCCCACTGGGCACCGCCATCAAAGAAACCACTCTGTGTAAGATTTTTTCTTTCACCTGTTCCATCTGCTTTCATCAATGCGATCTCAGAATTTGTATAACGACCTTCCTGGGAACTGAAAGCGATCCATTTGCCATCAGGTGACCATGTGAAATTCTGATCACCGTCTGCATAAGAAAAATTTATACCCGGCGGAACGATCGTCCGGCTTTTCTTTGATGCGATATTATACACTTTGACAATATTTCTTTCTTCGAGATAAGCCATCTCTTTTCCATCTGGTGAAATAACAGGTTGAAATTCTTCTGCACCAGTTGCGATAAGTGGTTCTTCCTTCACAACGGTTGATGCATAGAAATAAGGTTCTTCTTTGCGATCAATATAAGCCCTGTAAATATCCCAGCTCTTTCCTCTTTCACTTGCATAATAAAGTGAACGGCCATCGGGAGCGAATTCAACTGTTCTTTCCTGTTGTGGTGTATTGGTAATACGCTTTGTGATCCCGCCTTCAACCGATGTAACAAAAACTTCTCCTCTCACCACAAAGGCAATTTCTTTTCCATTTGGCGATAACGCTGTTTGTGTGATGCCGGTATTGACAGGAAGGATCTTTTCGTCCTTTCCACGGATATCAGCGTTGATGGCGATATTTACTTTTTGAGCTGCACCACCATCTTTCATAGTATAGATCTGGCCATCATTGGTAAAGCAAAGAATTCCATCATTGGAGCGTGTAAGGAAACGAACAGGATGATCTTTCATTTTCGTCACTTGTGACATGCTGTTCTGTCCGCTTATAGTTCCCTTGTAAATGTTTTGGGTTCCGTCCTTTTCACTTAAATAATAAAATGTATTATCATCTTCACCCCAAACAGGATCCCGGTCCTCACCTTCAAATCCTGACACCTGTGTATATTCATCTTTCTTAATATCATAGACCCAGATATCTCTTGTTACGGCAGAAGTATGATGCTTGCGATATGCATCTTCAAAGCCTTTCCTGTCCTGGAAAATGATCTTATCACCTTTGGCATTGTATTTTGCAAATTCAGAACCGGCAGATAAAACCATTACTGACCGGCCTCCATCAGCGGGCACTTCATATAATTTCTGAAACAATCCCCTGTTGGGAAAACGAACCGAAGTATAAATGTCGTTCCTGTTCGTGCCGAACAATACCTTTTTATTGTCCGATGTAAAATCATATGGGTAATCATTAGCAGAATGAAAGGTTAATCGTTTCGCATCACCCCCTGAGGACGGCATTATATATACATCAAAGTTCCCATAACGATCCGATGCAAATGCCAGCCATTTACCATCATTACTCCAGACCGGCATATAATCATAGGCTTCGTGCAATGTTAATGGTATCGCATCGCCACCGCTGCTGGGTACTTTATAAATATCACCTTTGTAGCTAAAGACAATTGTTTTTCCATCCGGGGAGATAGAAGGATAACGCAGCCATAAAGGATTAGTTTGTGCACCAATTTGCATGGCAGTACTGACAACGGTGCAAAGCAATAACATTATTTTTTTCATAACCTAAATTTTTGAAGGGAATTAAAGTTAACGACAAAAATAAAGGAACGGTTACCGTCGGTAAAAATTGAATAGTAAGCATAAAAACCCTCTTGTCAACGGATGGTCTTTGGTAAAATATCCTCGTGATTACGAATATTCTTCAGCCTGCTATTATGATTTTGATGAAAAGAATTTTTCTTTTCTTTAAAAATTTCTGGAATAAATTTAAGTTAAGAAAAATTGTTTAAATTTAATCGACAGTCACTTTTTCAACATTAATTTATCACAAATGATAACAAGTTTTTTCGGCAAGCGTACAAAAATACTGTGTAAAAAATTTATCAGTCTGTTCCTGATAGTGCTTCCTTCCTTGTTGTTCGGACAGGTTAAACCACCCACTGGGAAAGAAATTGCTTCAATAGCCAAAAAATATCGTGAACTTAAACAATATAAAAAAACTGATGTACTTAATACGAAGAAGATGAGTTTTACACCTGTTGAATTGATTGATTCTGCCAAAGTCGGGAGTGGTTTCCTGCTTGGGGTGCTCGAAAATGAGATACCAGGGGGTGAAACAGGTTTGCCCCCGGGCCGATATAATTTGTACTTCCACGAGATAAACGGTAAACCACAAGTTTATGCAGAAGCAAATGGTGTGATTGTCAAGCAGGCGTCACGTGTAAGCGTTGATAAAGCTAAAGATCAAAATGATAAAAAACCCAAAATAACTTTCATGCCTGGCGACGGGTATAAAACAACTTTTGTGCAGTTTGGATGGTATTTGTATTACTATTATGGTGGCTCTGGCTATGCAAGCACTACTGCTACGACTACTACTACCACTTATGGCCCCTGTGGTTATTGTATCTATCGGGTGTACTTTTAATTATGCTACAGGGAATATAAAAACTATAGGAGATGCTATACGGAATAGAATTACCGGATCCTTCGACGGCCGCTGGACAAGCTAATGTAACAATTGCAGAATAGAATTGTTGCAGCACAAGAGTGCGACGCAACGAAAGTTTTATAGTTGCAACGCAGGCGGGCCAATAATTATTTTAAATTTTAAATGTTGAATGATCAAAGGGTTAATTCCATCCCGAAAGCTATCGGGAAAACACTCATCACCGTCCTATTTTCCTTTTAGTTTACGCTTTACTCCATCAAAAGTCATCTTTACATTTTTAATTGTTCCATCTTCATTGAAATAAAGCTTATCTATACAGGTTACCCGGTGGTCGCGGTCAAGGTTTGGGATCGGTCGTCGGTGGTATACAATATACCATTCATCCGTGTTTGGAATGTTGATGACTGAATGATGCCCCGCGCCAGTCGCAATACTTGAGTCTGCTTCCAGGATAGTGGAAACCCTTTCAAAGGGTCCAAACACAGAATTTGAAATTGCATAGGCTACTTTATAGGTGCCATTTGTCCAACCACCTTCAGACCACATCAAATAATATTTTCCGTTTCTTATGAACATGGTGGGCCCTTCCACATAATCTTTTGGCGTAATGTCTTTGACCAATTGACCATCGGAGAATGGTACCAAAGAAGTAAAATTTTCGTTGAGCTTTCCAATATTGCATCGTCCCCACCCGCCATAGATGATATAATATTGCCCGTCTTTATCCTGGAATACGAACTGGTCAATGGGCTGTGCATTATTATAGAACTGGTTAATCAATGGCTTGCCCAAATGATCTTTATAAGGACCACCTGGTTTATCAGCTACGGCAATACCGATCCCGCCAAGTGTATCATCCTTCACGCCGTTCCTCGCTTTGCTTTGAATATCATTTGCCGAAAAAAATAAAAAATATTTGTTGTCCTTTTTTACAATACTTGGTGCCCACATAGCCATGTAGGCCCATTTAATAATAGATGTATCAATGATCCTGGGATGCTTTTGCCAGGTTACCATGTCTGTGGAAGAAAAGGCATCCAAAAAAACCTGTTGCCTGTATTTGGCAGAGTAAGTCGGAAAGATCCAATACTTGTTTTCGAAAATAACACCTTCAGGATCTGCATACCATCCGTCAATAACAGGGTTGCCTGGTTTTGCTTTCTGGGCAAAAAGGGTTTGTATAAAAGATGCGGGGAGAATTGCTAAGGATATTACAACATTAGTTATTGATCGTTTGAGTGACATTGGAGCTTTATGATTTTTTATAAAGTAAAATTGAAGATACGTCTGTTTTTTTCTTTGCTGTGGCTTAACTTGTAGTGGGGAAGCGATTCGATCATTTATATACCGGAGTAGTATAGCGCTTCCCAATGCCTATTAAAAGAATATTTTATAGATTGAAAAAGTGTGCTTTATTGCCGGCGGCAATGTCTATAAACTTGCTAAGAACTGCAGCAATTTCCCAAGGTCTTCGCGGCTATTAAGATCAATATTATTTTCTTTTAAATATTCATTAAGTGGTCGACTTTGTTTGGAAAATTGCTGCAATAAGTTTTTTCTTGTAGCCCAAACAAAACGGTTGTATCTGTCTCCAAAATAGTAATCTGTTTTTTTTGCCAGCGTTACATCTTCTCTTGGCACCAGGTTGTAAACGCCTGTTTGGTCGATCAGTTTGCCATAACTATTAATTGCTGATGTTGGGTTTGCCATACCATATGCGCCAATCTTTTCTTTGCCTGACACCCTGAGCGTTTGCTTTTCGGCAAGTTTTATCCCGTTAGTATCTTTTATGAGTTTTACATATCCGTCGGCATAGTAAAACACATCATCATTAATACGAATTGATCTGATCGTCCCCGGGTTGGCGATACTAAGTGTGTCGCCTTTAGGACCTATGAACAACATATCATCCAGTAGCCTGTTATAATTCAACTTTGCCACTCCGCTATCTCCGGGTTTAAAGAATACTTTGCCAGAGCGAAATTGGGGATATTGATATAAGTCTGTAACCGCAATTGATTCATTAATGCTTGTTCCAGCCTTGATGACTAGAGTATTATCCTGTGCATGCGAGCGGCCGCACCAGGTGATAACAAAGAGAAGCAGCACTCTCATAATTTAAAGCACAACTGTTTAACACTTTGCGGCTGTAAAATTAGTAAGAAATGGACCAGGCTGCGTCCGACGTTACCCCTAATCCCGCATGTAGCTGGATAAATATTCTTCAAATCAATGAAGGGTTTAAAAAAATCACTGAGTCGTACTATCAATGATTTATTTTTCTCGTTAGGGAACAAATTAAAACCGCCCCGAATTAGCGGGACGGTTTGTGCTTAACATTTGAATTTAATCGTGGGCTTTTACAGGCCCTTCAATTATTTCAGGTTTCTGGGTGAGCAGTGCAGACATTTGTGCTTTGACAAACTCTGCTGCGATTCGAATAGATTCATCGGCACCTGCTTTATCCTTAAATACACTAATTGATGCGCCTTCTCCATTGCCGGTATCAAGCCAATAATATCTCACAAATCCTTTTGCCTTTTTCAGCAATGGAACAAAACCATCCTGGACAAGCTTGTCAATTTTTTCACCATCTTCAGCTTTGAAATGATAGTGACGAATAGCTGCAAACATAGGACCTCCTGTTTTAAATGATTAATAGTTTATTAAATTTAAATATTATCAGACTACTGAAAAAATTCAAGTGTAGTCTGCACTCTGTGGCGGGATAAATGTTCCTTTCTCATCAAACCAATAAAGAATATTAAAAAAAAATCTTAAGTCGTTCCCGAAGAATTCATTTAACCTTAATTACATAAATTTGGTCACAACCAAAAACACTTTTATGAAATACTTATTGATCTTATTATTCCTCGGAGGAAGCTTAACCATTTTTGCTCAAACAAATATTGATGGAGACTGGAAAGGTACAAGGGAAACACCCAATGGCACGTTTGAACTTAATTACACATTTAAGGCGGATGGCAAAACGCTTACCGGCAAATTGAAAGCCCAGTTTGGCGAAGTTCAACTGGAGAATGGCAAAATTGATGGTAATAAGATTTCTTATTCGATCACCTTCAACGGTACAACCGTTGACAGCACCGGTGAGATCCTTAATGAGAATGAGATCATGATTAAAAATCAATTTGGGGAAATGAAATTAACAAGAGTGAAGTCATAGTGCCGGTAATGTACCTGGTCTTTAAAACAAATCAGGTGAAAAAGAAGGTGATAAACTCTTACTTATTTTAACATCATTGCAACCGCTGTCCAGTCGTGATCTCCAAGACCTGTTGCGACACCTTCATTAAATCTTTTTTGCATTAACTGACCGACCGGCATTTCTGCATTTACTTCACGACTCTGCTCCATTACAAGATTTATATCTTTTAATCCAAGTCTTAATGTAAATCCTGCAGGCTGGTACATTTCCTTAAGCAGGATATTTCCATAATTAATATAAACAGGTGCAGCAAAGACTGATTGAGTGATCATATTCATCCATGCAGTGGTATCAATTCCACTTTTCCTGGCAAGGTTTAACGCTTCAGCCATTGATTCAATAGCGGAAACTATAAGAGAATTATTACAGAGTTTTGCTATGTTGGCTGCTGTTACATCATTGCCAAACTCCCAAATACCTGCAGCACCGGCGTCCTCCAGCAATGGCTTTATCTTATCAATGATCTCTTTATTTCCTGATATGAGAAAATGCAATTTGCGTGCACGGGCCGCTTCGGGTCTTCCCATTACCGGGGCAGCGACATAATGATTGTTGTTTTGATCATGTATTGCTGCGAGCTGTGACGACGTTGCCGGTAATATTGTACTCATGCAAACATGAATACCGCCTCGTTTTAAATTTTGTGCAATACCATCATTGCCTCGGGTGACATGATTTAGTGCCTCATCATCTGAAACCATGCTGAAAACAATATCGCAAGCTGAAGCAAGCTCTTTAATGCTATTGCAAAAACCGGCACCTTTCTCAACAAGCGGTTGTGCCTTGGATGCCGTGCGGTTATAGACACGAAGCTGTCCCTGCTTTTGTAAAATATTTTCTGCAATCGCTGTCCCGAGATGACCAAGACCAATAAAACCTAATTGCATATTTTATTTGATTTTGTGTATGAAGAAAAAAGATGATAAAATTAGTTTTATTTTCTGTCTGTCCGATCATCATAACGGGTAAGCCAGATAATAAGGTGATCCCTTGTTGCCGGTATAAGAGTAGCAGGGTAGCCCGCCCCCTTGTTCCGTTCCTTATTTTTTCATCAACCTTATTGCCGGTGTGCTTTTCTTTGGTACTTTCTTTTGCACAAACAAAAGAAAGCACATACATCTTCATTGTTGGAATCTTAACGGTACAACTTGTTTTTTAAGTCAATATCGATGCGATATTAAAAAGCATTTTATGCATGAAAAAAGACATTTAACGCTATCAAAAAAACATTCTGTTAATAGATTTTCTCGCATTCGTTGTTAACACAAAACGGCATGCATTATGAAACTCTATGGTTTTTAACTAAAAACCCATGGAGGAAATCAAATGAAAAAATCTTTACTCGCATTATTTAGTTTTTTCTTGTCCTTTCAAATTTTCGCTCAATCAAACATCCGGATAGGTTCGCATACTACCGTAAACTATAATCCGGGTTGGTCAGTTCCGGCATCAAATTTTGC
>CBFGXP010000071.1:0-16991 GCA_965652775.1 uncultured bacterium | reverse complement strand
GGTTGGCTTCCCGCATTTTTTGAAATAAATGTCTTCTGCTGGGACTTGGTTTCATTGAAATATACAATATCGGGGCATTCGTTTTTCCCCGGATGATTTGATACAATTGCCTGAAGCGATCAACAACCATTGTAGCTGTAACCGTGTCAGAAGATGCAAGATCGTTTTCCCCACAGTAAATCACTATTTGTTTTGGTTGATAAGGAAAAATAATTTCATCAGCATACCTTATTTGATCTAACAAAGTAGAACCACCAAATCCCCTATTGACAATTGTATAGCCCGGAAAATGGTCCTGCACATCCTTCCACATGGTAAAAGAAGAGCTTCCAATTAATAGAATGCCGTTTTGAGGAGGCGGTGAAATTGAATCCTGTTTTTTGAAATTTTGAATATCATTCCAGAATGGAGGATCTGCTGCAATTTTATTCTCCTGTTTATTATTTGTATTACAGGCTAATAAAATGAATAAGAATATGCATAAAAAGTTTTTCATTTTACTTCGACAATTTTAGTTCTTTCTGATACGCCATTTTCATTGATGGCTTCAATACAATAGTAATACGTTTTGTGTGAATCCATTGCTTTCATCCAATATTCATTATTGCTATGTATCATTATGCTTGTGTAAAGTTTATCAGGGTGAGTGCCGTAATATATATTGTAGGCAAAAGCATTATCGACAGGTTTCCATTTAATAAAGGCGCTGCGTTTGTCTTTTTCCGTGCGCAGTACAATGAACCCTTTTACAGCATCCGGTTTTGCGCCATTGCCGTTTCCAAATACCCGGAAACCACTGATGGCAAATTTACCCGTTGGCATTTGAATGTTTTCAAGCTTTATAAATCTTGCCTGTACAGGTTTTTCCAATTCTATATAATCATGGGGTACATCTTTCTTATTTGCACTTTTATCCACCAATATGTTCCACTTTGTTCCATCCATTGAATAATAAAGTTTGTATTGATGCGAAAGACCTAAAGTCTTTCCCAAAAAAATTGAATCCATTGTTTTTGGAAATGCTACATCCTGGTCGGCATAGTTGATCTGGACACCATTTACAGTAGACACATTTCCAAGATCAGTCTGTATCCATTCCCCTTTATTGCCGGTTGCTGCACTCCAATAAGTCTTTGCCAACTCATCTACAGCATGATTGGCATGATAACCACCTAAGGTGGAAGATACCTGGACCGGTTTATTATAATTAAGCAACATCCAGCCCGTAAAGTATTTTGATTTACCATCAGTGCCATAAGCAGATCCTGTGGGATTAGCTGCAGGTAAATAGTGAGGGTAGTCACCAAATGTTGTATTGCAAAACATCATATCATCCTTATCAAATCCTGTGGGCCATATTCCAAGCCTTCGCTCAAAAGTATTTTTCACTGAGATGACCGTTGTTGATATATGCCAGTAATTATTAAACCTGTCCTGGAAAGTAGCGCCATGCCCCGCCCCACGGACAAAGCCTCCCAGTTTAATGCTTAAAGGATCAGATGCTGCTTCGAAATATCCAAGCGGTCCGCTGCCGATCAGCAGGCCATCAGCATAGCCACTGAATTCGGTACCCGGCGCACCATATTGTAAATAGTATTTGTTTTTATATTTCGTCATATGTGAACCTTCAATAAAAGGATCGAGAAAGGTATTATCCATATGTTCGCCAAAACGTTGCCATCCAAAACGCCAGGGTTCGAGTAGATACATCTCTTTTCTTGTTCCAATAGGTTGAAATGTTTTGCGATTCAATTCGATCCCGTACATCGGGAATTTGTTGCTGCTTCCATTGTACATATACAGTCGTCCATCATCATCAGTAAAAAAGGAGGGATCCCATCCGCCGATCTCAAATGAATCAACCAACGGTTTCCATTCATTAGCTTTTGGATTAGTGCTCATCCACAGTGTGAACTTGCTGGTGTAAGTAGATCCAAATACGATCATAGTGTCGCCGATAATACCAACACCAGGGGCACAGAGCTCATCATAAGTGCCGGTATTCCATGGCCGCAAAAATTTTTTTGAAATAAAATTCCAGTTCAGCATGTCACTGCTCCACCAATAGCCCCATTGATTTGTGCTGAATAAGTAGTAATCGTTTTTATACAAAACGATTACCGGGTCTGCTGTTGCACGATGTCTTCCCCACTCAGAAAAATTTGGGATAGGAGTATAGCCATAATCTATATTGATAGGGTTGCAATAAGTCTTTTGTTGCGCAGAAGTGGTTGTAGTAAAAAGTAAAAAGTTAAAAGTCAACAACAGAAAATGTTTATATGCTTTGCTCAGGGAAGAACCGGAAGTTGAACGGAGCGTCGCAAGGGACGTTGATTGGAGTGCTAAAGCTGGTAACATAATTTTTTTTCTATCTCTTATTATTAAAAATCAGTTTATCTAAACTAAAGTTTCCGGGGCCGGTAAAGATGAAGACCAATGCAAGTAAAATGAACAAAAAAGGATACTGGTCTTCATACCAGATTTTCCCATGGCCAAGAAAAAAAGTAATGTAACACATTACACCGATAGTAAGCAATGCTGCTATTCGTGTAAATAATCCGAGCACGAATAGAATACCTGCTATCAATTCAGCGGCCTTGCCACTGTACACCATTAGCTTGCCGGTGGAGTGTTTGAATGAATCCCATTTTAAATATTCGTTCATTTTTGCTTCACTAAAAATTTCCCAGCCGTGATAAATAAGAAAAGCACCGACTGTCCACCTTATGAGAGCGAGACCTGCAGGTTGCGACAAAGGGGCAGCTGAAAAAAATCTTTTCATATTATTTTGTTATGGGCCAGGGGAATTTGCTTTTCAATTTTATCTTCATTCCTGTAGCGGAAGATTTTCTTGCTGCTTCAATTATCTCCAGTACGTGCAACGCATGTTCGGCATTGATACGTGGCTCGATTTGCTTTACCAATGCTTCACCAATCTTTGTGGCGCCTTCCTGCCATTGATAACCTTCCGAATCTTTTTGATGTAGCACGGGAGGTTCAGTCCATGAGGTGTCTAACACAACTCCGTTGGGTTCCCAATCATACCCGATCAACCGCATATTACCATAATCACCATAGATCTGTATGGAGTGTAGTGATTGTGCGGATCCTACATGACCATGGGGATCAAAAAAATTAAAGCCACTCATAACATGGCTGATAACTCCTTTATCATGTTCTAATAAAACATGTGCATTGTCTTCTGCTTCCACTTTTATTTTCCCTTTGTCATCCACAGTTCTTTCAGGTTTAACAATGCTCAACATGGCCATCACCGACCTTGCGGGTCCCAACAAACCCGTTAATGTGGACATATTGTAAACACCCAGATCGGGCATGCTGCCTCCACCTTTCTCATAAAAGAATGCACTCCATGTAGGACCGGTATGTCCATATTGTGCATGAGCACTGGCAACTTTTCCCAATTTACCTTCCTGAATGGCTTTACTCATAAACATGAACTGCGGGCTATTGACAACTGCCGGCGCACCCCAAATGCGAAGGGCTTTGCTTTTTGCCAAATCAAGTAAAGCTTTCCCTTCATTGTAAGTATTTGCCATTGGCTTTTCGCTCCATACATGTTTGCCGGCAAGCAATGCTTTCTTATTTAACTCACCATGCACCTGCATATCAGTAAGCGTTATCATCATATCAAAAGGAACCCCTTTTAATAATGCATCTATATTCGGATAAGTTGCGCCATTTATATTGTATTCTTTGTTTTTGGCGATCGCCCGGTCATACTTGATATCACAAAGACTTACAATTTCAATCAGTGAAGATTTTTTCAGATGCGGGATATACGCATTGCTAACACTTCCACAGCCAATGATCGCTACACGCAGTTTCTTGTCACTTTGTTCTATGGCAAAGCTTTCAAGTGATAAGAGTAAAACCGCTGCTCCGGCGCCGGCAGTGTATTGTAAAAATTGCTGACGGTTCATATGTTATCACTTTATTTTATGGCAGGGGATGTAAACCCTAATTTTTTCAGACCATTTTTTATTTCAGGGCTACTCATAAATAATTTCCAAAGCAAACCACTTCGATAGTTTTCGATCATTACAATGATCGGTCCCTGGTCAATGGCCAGGTGACTATTCGCATACCAGTTTTGAGTTTCATTAAATGCATCTATAAAGCCATATTCACTCCAGATTTTATCACCAAGGTCGTAATAAAAATGCTTGAGTGCCTGCATTGAATATTCAGGCGTATACGGGAACGCTGATAATGCAGCTGTCGGCGAAATTGTTCCTTTGTCATTTGTTGGTGAATGAGCATCATAACCATTATACGCATCACTGGCGGTCAATCCCCAGCAATTGGGCCCATATCCTTTGAATTTGTTTGGATTGCGGACACAATGCTCACGGTTTATCAGTGTATGATTTTTATTCTGTTCCCAATAGTCTGCATAACGATCTTTCAAATTTCTTGGGTCTAACCCAACAAAAGAATAATGCGAAAAGAATAATGGGCCACCATAATCAAAACCCAATGGGAGCTTGATGCCATAAAATTCTTTTCCATTTTTGAAAAAATTACTTTCAGCCCAACCGCGGTGATAAACATTTGCCCCTACGGAATATCTTTCATTGCTGCCGGAAGCTGCAAGCACATACATGATCAGGCATTCATTAAATCCACGTACAGGGAAATTCATGGACCAGCCATTATTTGGACTCCAGTGCCAATACAAAACTTCTTCACCGCCTTTTGTAAACCAGTTCCACTCAATATCATTCCACAGCCATCCAATTCGATTGCGTAACTCTCTTTCGGTCCTGTTGTCTCCGTTAAAATACTGGCGTGCACAGATCAAACCCTGGAATAAATAAGATGATTCAACAAGATCAGCGCCATCATCTTTTCTGCTGAATGGAATTGTTTCTCCTGTTGTGCCATTCATCCAATGCGCAAATACGCCATGGTAAGAATCAGCCTTCAATAAAAAGTTTACCATCTTTAGCAAAAATTTTGCGGCCGTATCTCTTGTGATCCATTTTCTTTCGGCAGCTACGATTACTGACATTACCCCAAATCCAGTTCCACCGATAGTCGTTGTCTCATGCCCATAACCAAAGCTTTGATTACTTCTTTCTCTTGATAAACCTGAAACCGGATGTGCAAAATCCCAGAAATACCGAAAGGTTTGTTTTTGTACAAGATCCAGCAACGCCGAGTCGGAAAGGTTTTTCGGCCGATCAGCAGGGTTAAAGGTTGCAGCAACCTGAGCAATAACTCCTGAACACGAAATCAGGAATGCTATAAATACAGTTAAGGTAATTCGTTTCATAATAAAATTTATAAGTATGGTGCACTAAAGCCAAGTGATAACATTCCTGATTTCACTTCAGGACAACTGGTGAATAAATTCCATAATAGCCCGCTGCGATAATTTTCTATCATCACTATAATAGGTCCCTGGTCAATGGCTAAATAAGAATCCGCAAACCAAAGATTTTGTAAACTAAATGCATCTTTAAAACCATACTGCCCCCAAATTTTATCGCCCAACACGTAATAGAAGAACTTCAACGCTTTCATACTTTCTGTTGGAGTGTATGGCAGTGATGAAATAGAAGCGGTCGGAGCTATATAACTAACATCATTGGTTGGTGAGCTGGCAGTATAACCATTTTGGATATCGCTTGCCGTCAATCCCCAGCAGCTATCGCTGTAACCAAACCAGTTCTTTGGGTTTGTAACGCAATATGTATAATTAATAACGGTATGATTTTTTGTTTGTGTTGTGTAATTAGCATACGCATCCACTAATCCATTGGGATTAATGCCAAGAAAAGAATAATGTTCAAAGAATAATGGACCACCAAATGCAGGACCCAATGGAAGCTGGTATCCAAAGTAATTATTATTGTTGATCATGGCGCCATTTCTTGCATAACCACTATCGTAAACTGCTTTGGGAATTGAATGTGTTGGCGATGATGCGGCAAGTACATAAGTTATCAGACATTCGTTCCATCCCTGTATCGGTACATTTACAGCAAAACCTGCGTTAGGGCTCCAGTTCCAATACAAAACCTTCTTTCCATTTTGCCGGAACCAATCCCATTCCACACCCTGCCATAAAGCATTTATGTCTGCACGCAAATTTGTTTCGGTAATATCAGGTCCATTGAAAAATTGTCTTGCAGTCAATAATCCCATGATCATGTAAGAAGTCTCGACAAGATCAGCGCCATCATCATTTTGACCAAACGGAACGACGGTGCCTGTAGTTCCATTCATCCAATGCGAAAATGCGCCGTGGAATTTTGGGGCAGTATTTTTTAGAAAGGAAACAATGATTTGGATCCTCGCCAGTCCCTGCGCTCTTGTAATAAATCCGCGGTTGACCGCCGTAATTATTGCCATTACACCAAAGCCTGAACCGCCTGAAGTAACAGTTTCTGGTGTGGCATTACTTCTTTCTCTTGCAAGACCACTTACAGGATGGCCAAAATCCCAGAAGTATTTAAATGTTTGTTGCTGGACAAGGTCAAGCAAAGCATTTTCAGAAATTACCGGGAACTTCCTTGAAGAATCAATTTTTGTAATGAAGCTTTTACTGACCTCCGGAGAAAATAAACCATCGGTAGATGATCTGAGGCCTGCTGTAATTATGAAATTATATTTTGATAAATAGCTTAAAGGAGCTGAGGGTTGAATGATCAATACTGAGTCGTGATTTTGAAGAGTCGTTGTAATGGCAATTTCGGAACCTCCAGTGTTGGTCAACTTAACAGAGCCAGCAACACTGGACGATTTTACAGGTTCAGTAAATTCAACTCTGATCGCAGGTTGTAAAGGTGTTCCATATATTGTATAATCAAAAGACGTTGCGTTCAGGAGGGTATTTTTTACGGTCACCGGTTTAGGCGATGGAATAGGGGGAGGTGGTGAATCTTTACTACCACAAAAAGTAAATAGCAATGGCAGAAAAAAAAGACATGAGTATAAAATAATATTTTTCACCTGATAGACTTTGATTACCAAACAAAACTGGCTACGCTGCCCGCGGGTAAACTTGCAACTGCAGTTCTATTTAGATATTTGATATTAAAATTTCTGTTTGATGCGTCATCATTCAATACCACTAAAACTTTTTTGCCTGCCGGAGTTTTAAAAGCGACATTCGGTAATGCATGATCCGGAATATTGGTTGTCATAACAACAGAGCCGGGTGAAACAAATTTTGAAACATGTGCAATAATATAATAACTAACATTTCTTTTAATGCTGCCATTCAGCGTTAAAGCACCTTTACATTCTGTACATCCCCCTGGTGTGTGCGGGTTATAAGCGCTATCATTTGCAAGGTTCCACTCCAATGCTATTTTGCTCCAGTTCCGCATAGATCCAATGATCACGTTCCTCATATGCCATCTCAGATCGCCATCGAAAGTCCCTTTAGCACCCGTCCATTGTTCAGTGAAATAAAGATTTTTATCAGGGTGCAAATTATGTACCGTATCCAATGCACTAATATCACCATTGTATAAATGAAATGCTGTACCATCTACATATTGTTTAGCCGCCGGATCATTTAAGATCGTGATCGGGTAATTTGGATTATCACAATTATGATCCCAGATAATAATTTTTGCGGCAATACCCGCTGCTTTGAATGCAGGACCCAAATTATTTTTTATAAAGCTTGCTTGCTGGTCAGCACTCATTACCATGCTCGGGTTATTACCTCCGTGCTGCGGTTCATTCTGAGGAGTAATCGCATCAATAGCAATTCCATTGGCTCTCATTGCACGTATATATTTCACGAAATACTGTGCATATATATTGTAATACCTGGGTTGTAAACTTCCTCCTTTTGAGTTGCCATTATCCTTCATCCATACCGGAGGGCTCCACGGAGAGCCCATAATTTTGATTCGGGGATTGATCGCAAGAATTTCTTTTAATAACGGGATCAGGTCAACGGTATCTTTTGATAAACTAAAACTTTTTAGTGAAGTATCCGTTTGTCCGGCCGGCAGGTCATTATAGCTAAACACATCGGCACTTAGATCAGATGCACCAATGCTGATGCGCAGGTAGCTGATGCCTATCGAATTTTCGTTTTTGCCAAACAGCTCCTGGAGTAAAGTTCTTTTTTGTTCGGCAGATAATTTATTGATGAGATAAGCGCTGCCACCTGTCAGTGTATAGCCAAATCCGTCAACAATTTGTCTTGATTTGACAGAATCAATCACGATAGTTGGATTCGAGTTCATAGAATCAGTAAAAAATAGACCTGGTGATTGTTTTTGTAGCAACACAGATTGATCGCTTTTTGTCAGCCACCATGAAATATCATTTCCATTGTCATGTTCCTTTTCATTGCCTGGTTTGCAGCAGATACTGAATGACAGCAAAGCGGTCAATAGCAACACTATTATTGATAATCTATGCGTCATCAGGACTTAATTCTTTTTGATCCTCAAAAAAGCCAATTCCTTATTGTTGCTTGCAAACATTAATAGTTTTTCATTGCCTGCAACTGTGATCCATTTTATATCTCTTATTTCGCCATTGAAATCTTGTACATTTAAACCAGTTGTGAATGATCTTGATGCGTTCGTAAAATAAAATTCTGTTGGTAATAATGCATCATATCTTCCTTCATAAGGAATAACGCCATAGAAGTTACCCCCCGCCATAAAGGATCCGGGCTCCGTAGCCTTTGCAAATGCCATCACGGGAGCAAGTTGTAATTCGGCTGGCAGATCAACTCTTGAAAAATTCCCTTTGCCATCATTGATGAAACATGATGAGCTCAGCACTTCGGCTTTTAGTTCTGTATAGTTTTTGAAAAGATCATAAAACATATACTGAACTGTTTTGCCAGCTACATCTTTGTATTTTAAATAATATTTTTTTAAGACTGGTATTCGTCTTTCCAGTTCATCTTTTGCGAGGAAGGTGTATTCATTGCCATCAATAGTATAACACATTAATTGCTCGATAGCGCCATTCTTATCAAAATCGTTTGTATATAATTTACATGGACCGTTTTTGCCGGCATAGAGCTTTGTATTGTGGCCCCAGTTACCCGCAAGCAGATCGATCGCGCCGTCCCCATTTACATCCGCAGGAAAAATGGTTTGCCATAACCCTGTTGATTGCGGAATATCACTTGCTGTAAAAGTGCCTTTGTTATTCATAAAGACTTTCACGGCCATCCATTCACCCGTAACAATCAGATCCTGCCAGCTATCATTATTCAGATCGGTGAATGCAGCGGATGTTACCATGCCAATTGACGTCAACGGGATCCTATTATTTTCGGCTACTGTGAAATGTCCTTTCCCATCATTGATATAGAGATAAGATGTTTTTGGTAAACCGAACGCCGCAGGATCTGCAAGATTGCCTATAAAAAGATCATTGTCGCCATCATTGTCGACGTCGGCAACGGTAACACATGATTTATTTTCATTCTGGGAGATAAAGTGATTGATCGCTTTTGTAAAATGACCTTTGCCATCGTTCAGGTACAAACGATCTTCAAAAGCATTTGGCAATTGTGAAACTTCATTTCCACCGCTTACAACAAACAGATCAAAATCCTTATCATTGTCAGCGTCAAAAAAAACAGCGTCTACATCCTCGCAGATTGCATCAGCCTTGAATATCGCAGAATCAGTTTTCACAAATGAGCCGTTGCTTTGCTGCAGTAATAAAGAGCCCGCTTGATTTTTTGCGCCACAGGCATACAAGTCATCAAGCCCATCATTGTTTACATCTGCTACTGCAATTTTTGGACCACGGGTCGATTGAGCATGGGGGATCAGATATTGAACATTGTAATCGAAAAAATCATTTTCATTGTGCTTCCATACAGAAGAAATAGTGGCGGCAATAAATTTTTCTTCCGGTGATCTGAAAAACGAACTATAATCAAAAACCCCTGACGCATTTTTTTGATCAACTATCAATGGTTTGTTTGCTGAGATATTTTTTAAAACTTCGTAACGCTGATTTGGCCAGACAACAAGAATACTGTCGACGGTAGCCAGTGAATCCAGACCAAAATGTAACCTTGTGTCAACTGAGGACTGAAAACCTCTTGTAAGCATTAATTGCTGGTATTGGATCTTCCCGGCAGTAAAAATGTATGCTTTTGCCCCAATCCCAAAACTATTCAGGCTGTCACCTTTGAATGATAGTGTTATTGAATTTTTATTTTCAGTGTTGTTTTTTAGAATGAGTGCCTTAGAATTAATGCAATTGATCACAAAATCAAGATCATCATCATTGTCAAGATCAGCATAAGCAGCACCATTGTAATAGCCTTTTAATTTGCCGGTGCCCCATTCACTGCTTACGTCGATAAAAGGGTTGTTAGCATTTCCTTTAAAAAAAAATGGATGTGAACTGCCATCAGGCATTGCGGCGACTATTGAATCATCATACTTATTTGTTTTGTCAACCTGCTTTTTTGCATACTCATCTGAAACAAATTTCACATAATCTAGGTCCACCGGTCTTTGAACAATTCCACTGGATATAAATAGGTCTTTGTTCCCGTCATTGTCAAAGTCAGCGAACAGCGGAGCCCAGCTCCAATCAGTTGCTGCGACACCATTTATCAATGCTGTTTCGCTAAAACTATTCCCGTTGCCATTATTCCTTTGTAAACAATTTTTTGAATATTGATTTTGATAGCCATTTATTTCCAGTTTCATTTTATAGATGTCAGGATTTTCATCGCTACCATATGTCTTTAAGGTTTTTTCATCGGGAGGCAGCATATCAACAGTGATCACATCTAATTGGCCGTCGTTATTATAATCAGCAACATCATTGCCCATACTAAAGCGGCTGTAGTGACGAAAATGTTTTGCCCCGCTTTCAGTAAAACTGCCATTACCATTATTGATATAGTAATAATCGTTCTCATGAAAATCGTTTCCTATATATATGTCCTCCCATCCGTCATTATTAATATCCGCAACAGCAAGACCTAAACCATAACCAAGACTGCTTTGATAGATACCAGCTTCTGTTGAAATATCTGTAAACTTTGCTGCAGCTGTGTTCAGGTCATTTCTGAATAATCGATCACCGGAAATCGAGTCTTTAACCAGGCGATGGCTTGTATCAACAATATTTGCATGAGGTCTGGTTGAATGACGAAGAATATAGCAATCAAGATCCCCATCACGATCATAATCAAAAAATGCAGCTTGCGTGGATAATCCAATAATATCCAGACCATATTTTCCTGCGCTTTCAGTAAAAGTATTATTGCCATTATTTATAAAAAGTTCATTATGGCCCGTCAATCCCAGGTAATTTGCAACAGCAGAGACATAGATGTCGAGAAGTCCATCACCATTTATATCAGCCATCGTTACACCGCTGCACCAATCGGAGGTTCCTGCTACTAAAGCCCTGTCAGTAATGTCTTCAAAAGCAAAATCGCCCTTATTTAGGTAAAGCTTGTTTTTGCCCTTTGTGTTTGCTGTAAAATAAATATCAGGAAGACCATCATTGTTAATGTCACCAACGGAAACACCGCCGCCATTGTAGTAATATAAATAGTAGAGGATATTTAAATGATCATTCTTTGCTGGTTGATTGATAAAAGTAATAGTTGATTGCGAAGAAGGAATTTCAGTAAATAAGGTTTTTTTTGATTGGCAGGCAGCAAACAGAATACATGTAAAAATGCAGGAAAGAATAAAAAAGAGATTTGACTTTTTACAAACCATATTCTAAGGTAGGTAGATTAAAAAGGGCTGAATGAATTCAGCCCTTTACTGCTTGTTTACTGCTTGCTATATGTAAACGATTTTATAATTTACTGGCATAAAGCGCTGAAACTTGAGCTGCGGTTAAGGCTGTGCTATACATTCTGAATTGATCAATCTCGCCCTTCCACGAACTTTGCATCCAGCCGCCGGCTCCATCAGCATCTCCATCTGTTCTTGGGCCTCTCCCTAATCTTAATTCGGTGATTTTGCTGTCATCCAGATTAATACCACCATGTCCGGGCCAGGATGAAGTATTTGGATTTGCAACACCATTAATATATAACGTCATTATGCTACTTGTTGCATCATAAGAAAAAACATAATGACGCCATTGGTTATCTCTTATTCCAGCGATCATATTGGCACCTTCCCACGTAAACCATCTGTCACCAGTTTTTGTATACATATAAAATTTTATGGCGCATTTGGTATTATCTCCTTCAAATATCAAAAAGGTTGTATTAGGCCAGTCGTTTGCGTTATGTGTAGAACCCAAAGAAAAAATAGCCTCGGGTCCATTGGTACCTGAATTATTCAGGGTTTGGCCATTGCCTTTTGCCCAAAAGGCAACGGTAAAGCTTGCGGCCTTTATAGCCCAATCATTAGGCTTTGCATATTTTATATATTTTTTTGACTCACCTTTAATGGCTCTACCACTCACCCCAGGCACAAATGTTAACGGGTTATCGGCTGGAAAATTTGCCCTGATACTGTCAACTGCATTCTTAAGATTGTCAGCACTGGTTCCATCAAATGCGACATAAAAATTCAAAGGGCCACCGGGAGGATTTGAATCTTTTAAATAATCTCCTAATGGAGGCTGATCCAATTTCTGACAACTGAAAAAGCCAATTGTCAACAAACCAGAGATAAGGAATAGAACAAATTTATTTTTCATAACACAATTTTTTGATTTAATAATTTTTTGTTCATCCATGATCATTATGGATAATCGGGGTTTTGAAGGATCAAATTATTTCGGTCAAGTACTGGTTGTGGTATTGGGTAATATCTATTTTTTGGGAGGTACCCTAAAGGCCCTAAAACTGTAATAGCATCAATACCATCGGCAGCAGGGAGTAAACCGCCCCCGGTTGTCCAGCGTACAAGGTCATAAAATCGTTGATTCTCCATTCCAAGCTCAGCTCTTCTTTCTTTTTTAATTGCAATTCTGAGAGCAGCCTGGGTTATAGGAGCTACGATTGGCGGTAGTATTGTATTGTTTCCTGCTCTTGCCCTTGCACGCACCATTTCAAGCCATGCCAATGCTTTCGTAACATTCGCTGCGCCCCCAACTTCATTCGCTGCTTCAGCGGCCATCAGCAATACATCAGCATAACGAAGCAAACGTATATTTAACCAGTAACTAAATCTGTCACCTGTGGCTTGTTGTCGGGCAATATCAGTATAAACTTTTTTATTCCAATAGGGGTGCACCAGTGGAGGAGACGCTGGAACGGTTCTTCCATAAATTCCATCTGGTTGTCCTGAATAGAGTATAGTAGCTGCTTTACGCGGGTCGCCGGTTTCAAAAGAACCTTCAAAGGCAGCAGAAGGAATATTAAACCCCCAGCCAAGATCCCAGTCACCGGAACCACGTACTCCTTGTGTTTCATTATAATTATTGCCCAACTTTAAACTACCGGTAGGGCTTTCATACATCTGAACTTCTAATATTGATTCAGATGAATTTTCTCCGCTTTCTTTAAAGAAATTCGAATAGTTAGATAACAATGAGTACTGCCCGGAAGTAATGACTTCTTCCGCTTTTGCTAAAGCAGCCGGCCATTTACTTTGCTGGAGTAAAACTTTTGCCAGCAGGCTGTTCGCCGTGCCCTTCGTGACTCTTCCTACATAGGCTGCCGGCCATGAGGTTGGAAGGTTTGCCGCCGCATAATTAAGATCATCTTCTATAAATTGGTAAACTTCAGCCACTGTGCCTTTAGCTTTGTTACCATCAGAAGCTTTGTAAATTTTAAAATTATAAATAGGAACAGCACCATAATCCCTTACAAGATCAAAATAAGCAAAAGCTCTGAAAAATCTTGCTTCTGCTTTGTTGATGATACTACCCGGATCAGTGAGGTTCAATGAATCAACATCATGTATCACGTCGTTGGTCGCATTAATGAACGTGTAATGACCATCCCAGTTTTGATTCAGCAACCAATGGTCTTTCGTGTATTGAAAAGCGTCGAGTGAGCTCCCCGCATCCGCAAGGTCACCAGTTGTACTTCCTTTAACTGCATCATCAGAACGGATATTCTGAAACCAGAAGCGTACAAAGGTTGTCATACCTTCAATGGTTCTCAACTGTCCATACAGGCCATAGGTTTTACCTTCAACACCACCCTGGCTTAGATCACCTTCGGTTGCAGAACCTAATGGTTTACGGTCCAGGAATTTTTTACATCCTGACACACCGGTCAACATCGGGAAGGCCGCTATCAATAACCAGATTAAGTTTATATGTTTTTTCATAAATGAAGATTATTTAAAATGAGGCATTTATTCCAAATGAAAGTATTGCAGGCAATGGGTAACCGCTATTATCAACTCCAAACCGAATTGCCGATCCGCCTGCTTCAGGACTAAATCCTGAATTGTGTTTCCATGTTTTCAGGTTTTGACCATTAAAGAATATCCTAAGGGATCTGATATGCGCTTTAGAAAGAAGGTCGGGGCTGAAAGTATAACCCAATTGCAGGTTCCTGAGCCTGAAATAACTTCCATCTTCGATCATATAAGTGGAATTTTCCCTGTTGATAGCGGCTATATCACTTACTTGTGGCTCCCAGTTTGAAGTTCCTTCACCATGCCATCTTCCAAGCCTCGCCTGCCTGTAATTAAATTGAGCAAAAGAATTACCATTGCCCCAATCTCTGTAGATCTCATTTCCATACACACCCTGGAAATCCAGGGCAAAATCAAAGCCTTTATAATTAGCGTTTAAATTAAATCCATAAATAAAATCAGGAGTAGGATTACCGATCATGGTCCTGTCATTTACATCGATCTTACCATCGCCATTCAGATCTTTGAATTTAATATCACCAGGTCCATAATTGCCAAGTGCCGATGCAACTGGTGAACCCAGTTTATCTGCATACGATTGGTAAATGCCGTCATGAACATATCCAAAGAAATGACCGATGGGGTAACCAGCGATCGTTCTTGAAGAACCCTCAAGGATCGTAAAGCCATCAGTATAAACTTCAACAACTTCATTATTTAATGTTGTAATATTTCCACCAAAGCTATAGCCCAGGCCATTTTTCATTTTATCAGTCCATGTGGCCGCCGCTTCAAAACCTTTGTTACTGATCTTTCCTGAATTAATATAAAACTCATCAGAACCCGTGCTTACAAAAGTCAGCAGATCGTTGGTCATCTTATCATAATAAGCTGCTTCAAAATGCAGGCGATTTTGCAGGATGTTGAATTCAACACCGCCCTCGATCGATGTCACACTTTCCCATTGCAGGTTTGGATCATTCCTGTAAGCAAGTACATAAGCAGGCAAAATGTTCTCACCAAATATGGCAGTAGGTCCCGTTTCATAATTTGGATAATAAGGATAATGTATACCTGTATACTGATTTCCAAGAATACCCCACGAAGCTTTTACTTTGAAATAGTCAAAGAATTCCTGGTTGGCCATAAAGGCCTCTTTTCCTAGTTCCCATGCAGCCCCAACAGCATAGAAGTTTTTAAAGCGGTTGCTTGGCGAAATTTCAGATGAACCATCTCTGCGGAAAGAAGCATTCAACATATACTTTCCACGATAACTATATAATCCTCTGAAAAGGTATGATACTGTGGTTCTTTCCCACTGATCTGAATTGGAAACTTTAGTAGTGGGATCGCCATAAGGAAATACATTTAAATACCACCATCTTTTATCATTAGGTATTGGATCACGGCCAGTATACTGAAGTACTGAACCGCTGACACTTTCATAACCGTCATAATATGTAGTGAAACCTCCGATGGCCGTCAGGCTATGATCTCCAAATTTGTTTTTATAAGTGAGTAAGTAATCTTGCTGGAATTTTGAAAATGTGTTTTTGTATTGACTCACTGAAGTTCTTGTAAATCCTGCTTGCGGAGCTACAGCATCTATTTCTGCAGCATATACATTTATAAGAGGAGTGTAGTTGCGTCCATCGTTAAAACCCAGGTCAGAATACCAATTGCCTCTTGCTGTAAAATTTTTAAGAAAAGTTATTTCAGCAAACATACTTCCTACTGCCCTGTATTCGCGGGCAAGCCTGGTGTTTTTTGTCTCTTCCACACCCATCAATGGATTACCGATCTGCGGGCCGCCGATCTCTTCAGGAAGTTTATTATAAACCCCGTGCGTAGTATTGAATGGCTCAACGATCGGTGTCGCGATAATTGATCCAACAAAATCATGCATTTGCGGCAGCTTGCCTCTATAACCATTAAAATTAAAACCCACTTTAATTGCTTTCGATAATCTCAATTCATCGCTGATCGAAAACATTAATTTCTCAAGCGTTTCATGGTTGATCAATCCTTCTTCTTTTGTATAACCGACACCCATGTAAAATTTATTCTTGTCTGTGCCGCTTGATACGCTTAAATTATTATTGGTAACAATTGCATTTTCATTTTCTATCAGGTCCATCCAATTAGTATTTCCCTGGAAAAGATTATAATAAGGATATGGAACTGCCCCCTGGTTTACTCTTTGTTCATCATACAAAGTTTTGAAACCTGCGGCATCTGTCAGTTCAGGTTTATTATTGATCCTTTTAACGCCGAATGTTGAAGTCAAATTAACTGTCGGCACACCTGCTTTTCCTTTTTTTGTCGTAATAATGATAACTCCATTCGCACCACGTACACCAAATATTGCAAGTGATGATGGATCTTTTAAGATTTCCATTGATTCAATATCCGCCGGATTGATGAAGTTGATGTTATCGTTAAAAATTCCGTCGACCACATACAAGGGTTTTGTTTGATACCGGCTGATAGTACCGCGGATACGTATATCTGGTTCCTGCCCGGGTACCCCAGAGTTAACAACTGACAAACCAGCTACTTTACCCTGTAATGAAGCAACAGGATTTGTGTTGGGCCTGTCCGCAACTTCTTTTCCTGAAATTTTTACAATTGAACCAGTCAGGTCCCTTTTGCTCGCAGTACCATAACCAATCACCACTACCTGGTCTTGTATTTTTACTGAAGGCTTTAATGCTA
>CBFGXP010000070.1:0-17201 GCA_965652775.1 uncultured bacterium | reverse complement strand
TGATGACCATTCCATCATTAAAAGTATTCATCGCAATCAGTCCATTGCTGAGAATGCGACCTCCATAAAGACTGGTATTAAAAATATATTTATCTGCTTCTGTTTTAAATGGAATAAAATCTTTTCCATCATATAAGAAAAGACCTTGTGTACGGGTGCCAATCAGTACTCTTTTCTCGTCATAAGGCAGCATAACGTAAATTCGTTCATTAGCAAATTTTTCACCATTAGGCACGACATGAAAACTATCATTTTTTAAGATCGTCAAACCTCTCGTCCAGATCCTGCAGTAATACTGGTCACCTATTGAGGCACCCACATGAAACCCTTCTTTACTTTCAAGTATTTTAAAAGCTTTGTAATCCCAGATTAATAGCCTGTTGTTTGACCTGAACATGATGCTTCCATCATTTAGAGTAACGGCTTCCCAAACGATCCCAAAATTCCTTTTGTCTTCAGGGACCTTATCTTTCAGCGAAATAAATTCCAACTTTCCTTTTTTATCAGGAGCCAGGTAACCAATATCACCATTGGTTGCCACATAAATTCTTCCATCTTTACCTTTTGCTAAGGCCCTCGTCTCTGAACTCCCGGGAGGTCTTACCAGTTCCCAACGTTGGCCATCGAAAACAAGAATTCCTTTTGTGTTGGCGAAATACATTACTCCTTTGTCATCTTCTGCGGCCCACCAGTTCACACCGTCTGCATTATATTCCTGGTATCGGTAATTAGTAATAAAGGGCAAACCTTTGAAATTATCCTGGGCAAATGATCTGGCCGGGCATAACTGGCTAAGGCAGGCTATTAAAATATAATTACATAAATAAAGCCATGAACAGGCTTTGATTTTTTTCATAATCATTGTTTAAGTAGATCGATTTTTCAAACGGAAGCAGGCTAAAAGAATTCGAAGGGGTAGAGACCGGCAAACAGTCTCTAAATGTATATAAAAAAACTCTAAAATAGCAATCTGGTTATCAGATGCTAAGGCTGCAGATTTATAGTTCGCTTAAACGGGAGGAAGAACATCTGAAATCCCAAAATTATAGGCCAAGTATCGCTTTTAGTTTTGGATACCCAGTTCTGCTTACAGGTACTTTGGCCCCGGAACGAAGAATTGCGACATGATTATCTTTTTCGTAAGGGTCGATCCTTGTGATCTGTTGAAGGTTGATAATATAAGAACGATGTGAACGGACAAATTGTGAAGGATCCAGTACCTGTTCAAAATGGCTCATGGTTTTATTTTTCAGAAAATAGCCTTCTTTGGTAAACACTTTTACAAAATCATCAGCAGCTTCTAAATAAAATATGTCTTGGACAGGAATTATTTTGATCTTGCTTCCATCTTTAATTACTATTCGTTGATTTTGTGGAGCAGTTAATGCAACATCATCGAGCAATTGTTTTGTTTGCTTTTCACCAGCCGACTTATTCTTTTGCTCTCTCCATTTTTTTATTGCTTTTTCAAAACGATCCTGGTTGAAGGGTTTCAATAAATAATCGATAGCATGAGCTTCGAATGCTTTAATAGCGTATTCATCAAAAGCCGTCGCAAAAATGACAGCAGGAGGATTCTCGATCAGCTCCAGCATTTCAAAGCCATTGATCTTTGGCATTTGAATGTCCAAAATGATCAGGTCGGGTTTATATTGCTGAATAGCTTTTACACCTTCGTATCCATTACTGCATACCTGCGATACAACAAGGTCAGGAAACTGCTGAATGTATTCGATTACGATGCTTCTTGCCAATGGTTCATCGTCTATTATGATCACTTTGCTGCTCATGCTGTGGAATTTTTATTATAGTTGTAAAGATATTTTCTCTTGTTTCAGTGCTTACTAAGTCATTCCTGGCGAACAATAAGTATAATCTTCGTTGTACTGATTGCAAACCGAAGCCGGTGCCTTTTGGTGTTGACGTTTCCGGATCAAAAGGGTTGGTGACGGATATGACCAGCTGGTTGTCCTCTTTTACAGCTTTCAAAATGATCTCGATCTCCTCAACAGTATCATATAATCCGAATTTGATCGCATTTTCCATAATGGGTTGTAAAAGCAAGGCGGGCAATTTCATTTCGTTGATAGATTCATCATATTCAATTTTTGTGGAAAGCCGGTGTCCGAATCTTACTTTTTCAATATCAAGATATAGCTGCAGGTATTGCAGTTCTTCTTTTAATGTCACCCATTGATGTTCTTCTTTTTTTATCGTCCCTCTCAAAAAATCCGAAAGTTGCTGTACCATTTTTCTTGCCTCCTCAGGTCGTGAACCAATCAAAGCATTGATGCTATTTAAACTATTAAATAAAAAATGGGGTTGAAGCTGCTGTCGTAATTTAAAAAGCTCCGCTTCCTTTGATAATTTTTCAGCATCCTGTTTCCTCCCTTCCTGTTCGCTTTGCTCCTGCCAGTTGTACCAGATAACACTTACGAGTATAAGACATCCGAGTAAAAGGAAATCAAGACTGGCCCTCACCCATAGCGAACGATTAAAAAATAGTATATACTCACTATCACTTGCGAAAATGTTTTTTAAAATTACTTTAGTAAGTAAAATTGCAATTATGGTAAGCAGGATGCACCAGGTAACAAGATGAAAATATTTTTCTTTTTGCGGTAAATAGTATCTCAGCATGGTGATAATAAGTACACAGGTTAAGATCAGAAGGCTGTCATTCACAACACTGTCAATAATAGCAGCTGTCCAGCTTAAGCCGAACCATTTTAGCAGAAAGATATGATCAGCAGCAATTATTAACCAGCAGATGCTGAAAATAACTTTGAACCTCATTACAGATAATGGGGAATTTGCCATTCGTTACACGAGTTGCAGTAATTGATGTGAATCCGAATGAAGTATACCTTGTGCTTTCTTATTTATGATATCAGTATATACATCACCATCATCCTTTTCTTCAATACGTGAATAAAGCTCGGCGCCATCGATCATTTCACCAATTTTATAAAGCTCACTCACATTGATGAAGTTCCATTGCACAAGCTCCTGTTTTAAATTGTAAAACGTTTCTTCTTCTTTTTTTCCTGTGCGCTGCGCTTTATGAAACGCATCTTCCTTATTTGTTGCGCAGATCAGGCGGAGTTGTTCATCAAATTGTGCAGCATGGTCACCATTTCCACAAATAATGCGGTAAACGATTTTAGCAAGATACCAGTTCATATCAGAAAGGTTATGGTTTAATGATTTAAAAGCTTTTTATATCAATGCCGCCAAAGATCACGGTCCCTCTTATGAGCAGCGTTTTTTCAGAGGCTTCCGTCACCGTTTGCATTCTTCTTTTATCTTCTATGCCACCGAAAATGGTAACAGCTTCTGATTTTACTGACCAGTTTGAGGGAACGAGAAGTTTTGTGCCGCCAAAAATTGTTGTGAGTTCAATCACTGAAGTGCCGGTAAAATCAGCTTGTGAAAGATCAAGCTCAGTACCGCCGAAAATATTTACCAGGTCCCCGCCTTTGAAATTTTTTGAAATAATGATCTTTTTTGCTCCGCCAAAAATGGATGTGCTTTCCACAAAATCATCTTTTGAGTAATCGATGTCCTCGGTGAAAACTGAATCACTACTTCCATCGGTCTTTTTTGAACCATCAAATTTCCATCTGCGGCGTGGACGTAGGATAATAAATAAGCCTACTACTATTAATACAACTGGCCAGATCTGGTTAAAAGAAAACGCCGGATAAATTCTTCTGAGAAGAAAAATACCGCCAACAAGTACCAATACCAGCCATGCGCCTCCGCGAAAGTTGTGACGGAAACCGATGAACAGTCCGAATGCCAGTAGAAATATTTCCCACCCGAATGCCCAGGCAGGAAAACCCGGAATTGAAGTTCGCATTAAAGCGACAATGCCAATGATAAGTATGAAGAGTCCTGTCAATAAATTGTTGCTCCTGGTATTAATGATCCCAAACTGTCCCTGCTGATTTGGATCGCAACGTTGCTTCCATCTTTCTTCGCGTCTTAATCTCCTTTCTTCTCTTTTTTGCTCACGGGAATCTTGTAGCTCTGTCATAGTTGTAAATTTGAACCAAAGCTAACGGGGCAATTGATATTTAGCAATATACAATGGGCAGAAAAGGCCGGGAAGTCGGTGAATTACAGGAAATGGTCGGTGAAAAATGAAGAAGTTTTTTGAAAAATAGGATAAACCGCAATCTAAGACAGTGAAATGCCCCATTCAAGGCTATAAGTATCCTCACTTTCTTTTATGCAGGTAAATAAAAAATTAGTGATAAAAGGTATGTTTATCTGCTCATCGGAAGTTTCTATAGCCATTGTACCGCTGACATATGTTTCTGTAGAAGAAGTTTCGATCGCGTTGCTTACCGGATTTTTTTGCTTAACTGACCCGCCGTAGTTATGACGCAACGCCAATTTTTCAACCATATTTTCGAGAAAAGCTTGCTCGTCGATTGTTGCTTTAATGTGTAGAGTCTTTTTCATAACAAGTGACTTTGAGGGGTTACAATCATCTTTTTTCCCGCGTCACTTGTCTTTTTCACAGATGCTTGTTCCTTTCTGTCTGTTTATATGATGCTTTTATGGTCAAAACGGTTATAAATGATTTGTGAAAATTCTAAAAGCTATATTGTTAAAGATTCTATGAATCATGAAAGGGAATAACTCCAGGTTATCTTATAATTCCTTTCATTCTCTTTCGTGCACACCACTCCAAAATTTGTCGCAACCGGAACGCTTATATGTTGTACTGCCCTGTTATGAGGCATCAAGATGCCTATTGTAAGAGTTCCTTCGACGGGAGAATGTTCACAACACCAATTCATACTTTCAAAATGTTCCCAAAGAATGCCATTCAACGCCTGTCCATTTTTGCCAAAGCTTTTCTCTGCATGATGCATATTGTTAATATGCTCTTCTATCAATCCTTCGGCAAGATGCACATTGGTTTCAACAGTTGTTATTGGTGTCTTTTTCATAATAACCAGTTTCGACATTTAGTATCATTTCCATGGTTAATAATTCAAGCAGAGTGCCAAATTTTTTTTGAATGATCAGGCTGTTAAAACCCTTGCCGAATAGCGGGTTAAAGCTAAAGGCCAGGGTATGCGGCTTTTTTTGCGTAATATTTTTCCCAATATTATTCGTGCAAGGGCAGTGTGTTGGGAATTTTAAAAAAAGCCCTTCTTTGAGGGTCTTTTAAGTGATTGACTCGAAGCAGGATCTGAGCGAAGGATTTAGATTTTATTTATAAGAACACCCATGCCTTTTATTCCGTTTGGTCAGGTGAAATATAAGCACGCCCAAATAGTTGTGTCAGAGAAATTCGAATTTATCTCCATCAAACAAACCTTTATCGCTCAACTTTAAGTGTGGGATCACAAGTAATGCCATAAAAGAAAGTGTCATAAAGGGAGCTGATAAAGTAGATCCCAACTCTTGTTTTACCCTTTTGTCAATGGCCGTATATGCTGCCGCGATTTTATATCCGTCTTCATTACTCATTAGCCCGGCAACAGGTAGTGCGAGGATCATTTCTTTATTGGAATCAACTGCACTGATTCCGCCTTGTTGCTCTATCACTAAATTCACAGCTTTACAAATGTCTTCATCATTAACTCCAACGGCAACAATATTATGACTATCGTGTGCAACAGAAGATGCAATGGCCCCCTTTTTCAATCCAAAATTTTTTATAAAAGCTTTTGCCACCGGAGTATTGCTATAACGATTGACAACAACAATTTTTAAGATATCATCTTCTGCATTTGATGTAAGGATTTCTTCCTCATAATCTATCTCGGCTTCGATTTTATTAGTGATCAATTGTCCGTCTAATGCTTCAATAATCGGGATCCTGAGATTGTTTGCACCGTCTTCAACAAACCAATTTGAAATTGTTTTTGCATAGCTGCTCATTCCTTTTAATTCGAATTCTTCAACTTTCTTTTTACTGCATGAAAAATTATTTATCACTTCTGATTTCCCACTTTCAATTTTTGATTTTCCATTTTCAGCAACTAACTCACCATTAATAAATGTTTTCAGCACCTCAAATTTTTCTAAGTCTTTCAACACAATAAAATCTGCCGGATCTCCTTCTTTCAGTAAGCCAACATCTAATTTGTAATGCAGGACAGGATTTACACAGGCTGCTGTTAAAACCTTATATTTATTTATCCCTTTAGCAATTGCTCTTGCACATAATTGATTAATGTGGCTCAGTACCAAACTATCCGGGTGCTTATCATCACTGCAAAACATCATTTGATTGGGATAATCATTAAGTAAGTCGATCAATGCTTCGAAATTTTTTGCAGCGCTTCCTTCGCGGATGATGATCTTCATTCCATTTTGTAATTTATCCAGCGCTTCTTCTTTTGTAAAGCATTCGTGATCTGTTGTGATCCCTGCTGAAATATATTGTTTTGCCAGTTCGCCACGCAAACCTGGTGCATGACCGTCAACCGGCTTTAATAATCTGTGCGCTGCTGCAATTTTTTTCATCACTTCCTCATCTTCATTGAGGACACCTGGAAAATTCATCATCTCACTCAAATATTTTATCTCATCTCTTTTCAAAAGCTTTTCAACAGCGTTTGAATCAAGCGTTGCTCCAGCGGTTTCAAAAATTGTTGCAGGTACACAGCTCGGTGCACCAAAGTTGAATTTGAATGGAACTGTCTTTCCATTTTCGATCATAAACTCAACACCGTCCATTCCGCAAACATTCGCGATCTCATGCGGGTCGCTTACTGTGGCAACTGTGCCGTGTACAACTGCCAGCTTCGCAAATTCAGATGGGACCAGCATTGAGCTTTCGATGTGAACATGAGCGTCGACAAAACCAGGAAGTATGTATTGACTCCCGACTCCTGACTCCCGACTCCTGACTGATTTAATCTTTCCGTTTTCGACTTTTATTTCTGCCGGATAAATTCTTTTTTGATGAACGTCAACAAGATTGCCGGTGATAGAAAATGAAAACATGCGCTTGATTTTGATAAAGGTAAATCACTAACTTCATTCCCCTAACACAAAACACATGAGAAAGATTTTTTTACTGCTTGCATTCACAACTTGTATTTTATTTGTATTGGCTCAAAAAGGTAGCAGGCCTGCATCAATTACTCCGAAAGAAGAAGAGCAGTTATTTTCAAAATTAAAGTATCGTTTGATCGGTCCGTTTCGCGGAGGACGCAGTGCTGCCGTTACGGGTAGTTATAAAAACAGGAATACGTTTTATTTCGGCGCTACGGGTGGTGGTGTTTGGAAGACAACAGATGGCGGCAGCAATTGGACAAATATTTCCGATAAATATTTTGGGAGTTCAATTGGTGCTATTGCCGTTGCTCCTTCTGATGAAACTATTATTTATGTCGGTGAAGGAGAAAACACGATGCGTGGTAATGTAAGTGAGGGTCTTGGCGGTATGTGGCGCAGCGATGATGGGGGAAAGAGTTGGAAAAATATTGGTTTAAAAGATGGACGTCATATTATTCGCATTGTTATTCATCCAAAAAATCCTGATATAGTTTGGGCTGCTGTGATGGGTCATTTATTCGGCCCGAATGAAGAACGTGGCGTTTATAAAACAACAGATGGCGGCAAAACATGGAAAAGAACTTTATTTATAAATAATCAAACGGGTTGCAGCGACCTCGTGATGGAACCCGGAAACGCAAATGTGTTTTACGCAGGGACGTGGCGGCTGATAAGGACTCCTTATTCTTTGGAAAGCGGTGGTGAAGGAAGTGGTTTATGGAAAAGTGCGGACGGAGGGGAAACATGGACAAATATTTCAACAAAAAAGGGATTGCCAAAAGGAGCCTGGGGAATTGTCGGCGTTGCAGTTGCCCCATCTAATACGGATAAAGTTTATTCCATTATTGAAAATGCAAATGGCGGATTATATATGAGTGCTGATGGTGGAGAATCATGGACCCTAACGAGCAGTGATAACAATATCCGGCAACGGGCATGGTATTATACAAAAGTATTTGTTGATCCAAAAAATGAAAATCGTGTTTATTGCCCCAATGTTGGTTTTATGAGAAGCAATGATGGTGGCCGTACATTCCAATCAATCAACACACCACATGGCGATCATCATGATCTCTGGATCGATCCTGAAGATGCAAACAGGATGATAGTAGCTGATGATGGTGGAGCACAAGTATCATTTGACGGGGGCAATAACTGGAGTACTTATTTAAATCAGCCAACTGTTCAGGTATATCGTGTAAGTACAGACAATGCATTTCCTTACCGAATTATGGGCGGACAGCAGGATAACAGTGCTTTCAGAATAAAGAGTCGCACTTATGGGGCAGCGATCACCGCGGCTGATATGGAAAATACTGCGGGAAGTGAAAGCGGCTATGTAGTTGCTGATCCGTTGAATCCTGATATAACTTATGGCGGTAATTACATGGGTTCATTGCAAAGATTGGATCATCGCACTGGTGAAAGCCGTGCAATAAATGTATGGCCGATCGATAATATGGGAGCTGGCGCAGAAGCTGCGAAGTATCGTTTTCAATGGAACTTTCCGATTTTCTTTTCACCACATAATCCAAAAAAGCTTTATGCAGCAGGCAACCATCTTTTCGCAACTGAAGATGAAGGAAGAACATGGCAAATGATCTCACCCGATCTTACCACTAATGACAAAAAGAAACAAGCATCAAGTGGTGGGCCGATTACGCAGGATAATACGAGTGTTGAATACTATTGTACAATTTTTACCGCTGCCGAAAGCTGGATTGAAAAAGATCTTTTATGGACCGGTAGCGATGATGGTTTGATACATGTAAGCAAGGATGCGGGTAAAAATTGGGAGAACGTGACGCCAAAAAATATCCCGCAATGGATAATGTGGAATTGTATCGAAGTAGATCCTTTTAAAAAAGGTGGAGCTTATATTGTAGGTACAAGGTATAAGTCAGACGACTTCAGATCATACATATATAAAACGGAAGATTATGGTAAAACATGGAAACTGATAGTAAACGGAATTAATCCCTTGCATTTTTCAAGAGCACTTCGCGCTGATAGAAAAAGACCGGGCTTGTTGTATGCAGGCACAGAGTATGGAATGTATATCTCATATGATGATGGGTCAACCTGGAAATCATTTCAGTTGAATTTGCCCGAAGTGCCGATCACTGATCTTGCTATTAAGAACAATGACCTGATAGTCGGCACACAGGGAAGGAGTATTTATATATTGGATGATTTGACTGTATTGCAGGAAAAAAGCGCTGATGTGTTGAATAAGAATTTACATGTGTTTTCTGTGAATCCCGCATATCGTATGCCAGGTGGCGGAAGACGGGGAGGAGGCAGGGGTGCAGGTGGTGAGCTACGGAATGTTGGCATGAATCCGCCAAACGGTGTAATGATGAATTATTATATGAAAAATGCAAATGACTCCACCAAACTTTCTGTGGAGGTTTTGGATAAGAATAAGAAGACAATTAAAACATTTTCTACTTCTTCAAAGGATAATAAGATTGAAGTCGCAAAAGGAATGAACCAGTTTGAGTGGGATATGAATTACCCGGAAGCTGAAAGAGTGGATGGTTTGATCCTGTGGAATGGTTTTGTAGGTGGGCCAAAGGCGGCGCCCGGGAGCTATTTTGCAAAATTCAAATCAGGCAATGATTCAACAGAAGTTCCATTTACGATTCTTCCGGATCCTAATTATAAATCTTCATTGGCTGAATACGAAGAACAATTCAATCACCTGATCACCATCCGGGATAAGTCAACCGAGATCATGAAAGCGATCAAAAATATTCGTGAAGTAAGACAGCAGATGAATGATTTCAGCGCAAGAGTTGGTAAAGATATTCCTAAAGAAGTGAAACAACAGATTGATACAGTAAACAAGCAAATGACAGCAGTTGAAGAGGCATTGCACCAAACAAAAGCAAAAAGTGGACAGGATGTTTTGAATTATCCCATTAAACTCGATGATAAGCTTTCCAGCATTTATAATGCCTCGGCAGCGGGACAGTCAGGGCTTTCCAAACAATCAAAAGATGCATATGCAGAATTGGTAGTACTCATTGATGCACAGCTGAACAAGTTGAAAAAAATAATGAGCGAAGATGTTGCAAAGCTTAATCAACTCATTCATGAAAAGACCTTGCCGGTAATCGGAGTAAAGAAGGAATAGTCTTAATGTTTTTTAAAGCTTTTAAAAACCATCCGTTTTTTGTCCTCGGCAAGACGTTTATCTTTTGATGGGCTCATCGATTTTGCCCTTCCTTTTGTTCCAAGTCCCAGCAGCATTGGCTGGCTTGGTTTATAATTATAATATTCAAAAAGCAATTTTTTCCAACCCGTAGTTTTGAAAAAAGTTATTTTATTATCTATAAGAATAGATTCCCCTGCATGTTCTTTATTTGCCGGGAAGCAGATAGCAATTCCATTTCCACCAATGGCTTTTGACCCCAATATTGTCTTTTTGTAATTATTTTCCATATGGGCAGTGATAAGATTGTTTTGCAATTGGTATAAAACATCAAAGATCTTTTGTTCCAGGTCATCGTTCTCATTATAGAACAACAGGTTTTCTAAAAACCAGATCAGGTCTATATTGAACATAGGAAAATCTATTTTACTTGTCTCCAGGCTATCTGTGTCTTTATAAGTATAATCAAAACACATGCTTCTCGCTGATTTAAATAATTCATAGGTTTTATCATCCCTGTCTTTAAACTTTTGAATGAAATGCTCACAAAGCTTAGTAAAGGGATCAACAAATTTTTTGAAATCTGACAAGCAAATGCTGGTCAGCGAAACTCCCATTTCTTTATATTCGGGAGCACTTTCATAGTCTGCATAATTGTTATAATAATAAATTGATACAAGCAAGTTGGCTACTTCTCCGGCCTTAATTGCGGGTCTGTTTATAAAATGCGAACAGAGCTGAGTGTATCCTAAGCCTAAAGCCGGCATCTCATCCGCAGAAGCGATAAAATAATTCGTAAGGTCGACAAACCTGTTGGCGTTTTCAATCTGCTGCGCCCAGCAGCAATCCATACAGATGAAATCAAGTTTCTTTTTAAAAACACTGGTGAGGGCATCCGCAAGATCAGAATATAAAAGTGATTTGGTATTGCCGCGGCTATAGATCAGCAAAATTGGCTTGCTCCTGACAGCACCCTTTGAAATTACGGGATATTCACAAAACCCCTCAAAAGTCCAGCCCTTTTGCGCATTTGCAAACTTTTCTTCAATTGCCTCATCACGCATTTTCGGGTCAACTAAGACCATATTCGTGTCGAACACTCCCTTTGAAATGTCAGTTGTTGCAGGACCACCATGTCCTTTGTAGAAAAAGCCATAATTGTGTGCCTTAAAATCCCTGAGCACAATTTTCAATAGTTTCCCAAGCGTTTTCTTGTTGGTAAGTCCCTGCCTGGAAGGAGATAGCTTTTCAAAGCAAGGGTCAGAAATAAAAGAAGTATTCTTTTTTACATGGTAAATCGATGGAGCGGTAAAACCTTTTGAAAATTTATCACCTTCAAGAGCATCAAATAAAAGTACGAGATTCACATCCTGGCTGCTGCCAACAGAATAGAGTTCATTTATGACTCTTAATTGCTCATTGAAAAGATTGTTCTTGGCGCTTAATAAAAAAATAAGCGTCCATTTTTTAGGCTGGTTCTTTTTCATGGTGGTAATGGTTAATCTGAAATTATTCTTAATTTAATTCATAATTCCGGGATTTCATGAGGCGATCGTTTATTTTAAATATTACCTTTTGTTTATTGACCTCCACTATCGGCATTTCACAACAGTTTAATGTAAAAACCTATTCTTTTGCCGATGGTCTTACCACTTACAACATTAAAAAAGCGGTGCAGGATAAATATGGCTTTATGTGGCTGGCGACACAGGACGGGGTATTTCGTTTTGATGGGACTTCATTTGAGCCCTACAAGAAAAACGCTGATGGAAATAACAGCAGCATACGGGAGAATTTCATTTTTGATATAGCGTTAGGAAGCGATGAAAATCTATACGTTGCTTCATTTAATGCAGGTGTTGACGTTATCAATATAAGAACGCAACAGGTCACTCATCTTTTATCACAAAAAACGGGGAATGAAGAGGGTCTTCCAAATCTATGGATCACAAAAATATTCTGTGATAAAGAGAATAAACTTTGGATTGGCGGAGAGGATTTTTTAAGAATTTATAGTTTGAAGGAGAATAAATATAAGCATTTTCAACTCCCTTCTGATATTAGTGTTGATGTCAATGTTTTATTTATTGAGCCCATAACCGAAAATATAATTGCGGTTGGGGTTGCTCAATATGGTGTTTTATTTTATGATGTCAATTCATTAAAAATTCATGATAGCCTGGTAAAACTGGAAAAAAACCAGGGCGATGATCTTACCGTTAGCGATCTCACTGTTGTAAAAGACAGTTGTTATGTAAGTTCAGGCGCAAGTATATTCAGCGGTACCTTCAGTAACAACCGCTGGATCACTGGAAAAAAATTTACTATCCCCGCTATTAGTAAAAATATTATCAATTGCCTTGCCCCGGGAAAAAATACTGAGCTCTGGCTTGGAACGAATAATGGCCTTGGGAAACTGGAGTTAACTAACGGTCAATTTAATCCTGTCGTCAATACCGAATATTTTAATGCAGATAATTTCATTTCCGATCTTTTCCTGGACAGAGAAAACGGTCTTTGGATCAGTTCATCAAAAGATCTTATCCGGATGAATCTTGTCGCATCTCCATTTACCGCATACAAAAGAAGTTTAGATGGTAAAACCCGGATGAATCATCTTTACTCACTTACTCCGCTAAACACAACACAGCTTTTTGCCTGCGGTGTTGATGGTCTTTACCTGGCGGATCTTATTACCGGAGACATAAAGAGAATCAATGGAACTGCTTCGTTAGGTATTATCCATTGCGTTCTAAAAATGGAAGATGACCTTTGGCTGGTATCTACAGCTAATAGCATGTATGCATATCAACCAAAGAAAGATAACCTCTCAAAAAGCCTATTATTAAAGTTATACCCGGAATGGAAATCTTTTTTGAGTCATCATTTTAATAAGGCGGTTAAATTCGGGAATAAGATCTATTGGGCAAATGAGGGACAGGGAGGATTATTAATATGGGAGCCTGAAAAGCATGTCATAATACAAAAGAAGGCCGGAACAGAATTTTCCGGTGGATTGCCTGAAAACCACATACATAATATTAAGGTTGACAAGGACGGGTTCATGTGGGTTTTGTTTGATAATGCAGTTGCAAAGTTTGATCCCAGGACTGATTCAACTGTTCAGATAATAGAATACAAACGCAATACTTACTCCGCTAAACACAACACAGCTTTTTGCCTGCGGTGTTGATGGTCTTTACCTGGCGGATCTTATTACCGGAGACATAAAGAGAATCAATGGAACTGCTTCGTTAGGTATTATCCATTGCGTTCTAAAAATGGAAGATGACCTTTGGCTGGTATCTACAGCTAATAGCATGTATGCATATCAACCAAAGAAAGATAACCTCTCAAAAAGCCTATTATTAAAGTTATACCCGGAATGGAAATCTTTTTTGAGTCATCATTTTAATAAGGCGGTTAAATTCGGGAATAAGATCTATTGGGCAAATGAGGGACAGGGAGGATTATTAATATGGGAGCCTGAAAAGCATGTCATAATACAAAAGAAGGCCGGAACAGAATTTTCCGGTGGATTGCCTGAAAACCACATACATAATATTAAGGTTGACAAGGACGGGTTCATGTGGGTTTTGTTTGATAATGCAGTTGCAAAGTTTGATCCCAGGACTGATTCAACTGTTCAGATAATAGAATACAAACGCAATCATAGCGGATTTAACTCAGGAATTTTTTTTGATTTCTATGAGGACGATTCCCTTCTATGGTTTGGAACCTATGGCGGAGGGCTTAATGGTTACAACAAAAGAAGAGACAAATGGATCTACATTACCGAAAAAGATGGTCTCTGTAACAATGCTGTCTACAGCATACTTCCTGAAAAAGACAGTATCTTTTGGGTGAGTACAAACAATGGAATATCGAGGGTAAATTATGTGACTAAAAAATGCCTGAATTATTTTGCTGACGACGGTTTGCAGGATAATTCATTTGATGAAACAGGAGCGCTTGCATTTGGCAATAAATTATTTTTTTCAGGAATCAACGGATTTACAAGTGTTGATTTGAGTAATTATTCTAATACGCCTTATCAATTCCCTGTATATATCAAAAGACTGGAATATATAAAGCAAAACAAAACAGTCGCTTTGAATGACCTGGAATGGAAAAGAATAAAATTGCCTGCAGGAACTTCTTCAGCTACCATATGGTTAAGTGCACTTTCTTATGCGAGCAGCCGGCCAAGGTTTAGTTATAAAATAAAGGGTTTTCAGGATGAATACCTGCCTGCAGGGGATAGAAATAAGATAGAATTGAATGCACTGCACTATGGCGTGTATGAAATAAATATTCGATATATAAATGAACATGGTGAATTTGTCGAAGGACTTATTGGGATCAATATTGAGATCCTTCCCTTTTGGTATCAAACATGGTGGTTTCGCTTGCTGGTCCTGTTAATTTCATTGACGCTTGTGTTCTTTATTGTCAGGCTCATTTACATTTCAAGATTGAGAAAACAAAGAGCGGTACTTGAAAAACAATTGGCTGTGCAATTCGAAAGGCAAAGAATTTCTTCTGAAATGCATGACGATATTGGTGCGGGTCTTTCTGGTATAAAGTTGTTAACGGAAATGACCAAGGGAAAAGTAAAAGATGATGCTACGGGTGCCGAGATCGAAAAGATATATCAATCCGTTGGTGATATATCAGCTAAAATGAAGGAAGTGATCTGGAGTCTTAATACAGATAACGATCAGTTATCAAGTCTAATTTCATATATTCAACGTCAGGCAAGACTATGGCTCGAAAATTATCCATGCCAGCTTACCATTACAATTCCTGATGAAATACCTGACCTTGAACTTAGTGGCGAATCAAGGCGTAATATCTTTCTGGCGATCAAAGAGGCGGTTCATAATATTATTAAACATTCAGGCGCTGATAAAGTAAGTATTGTAATTACCTGTCAGGAAAACCTGAAAATTTTTGTTTCTGATAATGGAAAGGGAATTCATGGTGAAGAAAATAATGATTTTGGAAACGGGCTTAAGAACATGCGTCAACGTATGCAAAATCTGAATGGAAAATTTCATTTGCAAAATGATAATGGCCTTACATTAATTTTTGAAATTCCATATAAACCAGCTGTATGATTAAAGTAGCTATCGTTGAAGATAATGATCAGTTCCGCAAGGCACTGGAGTCGATCATCAACCAGGAAAGAGATACTGAGCTCCTTGGCTCATATACCAGCGCTGAAAAAGCATTAAACGGCCTGGAGCAATCACCACCTGATGTTGCCATTGTTGATATAAGCTTACCGGGAATGAAAGGAACTGAACTTATAGTCCGGCTCAAAGACAAATTGCGTCAAACATTATTCATGGTTTGCACAATTCATGACGATAATGATACAATTTTTGAAGCGTTGAAGTGCGGCGCGGCCGGATATATTTTGAAAGATCCGATCACCGCTGAAGAAATTACCAAGGCTATTCATGATCTGTATAATGGAGGGTCACCCATGAGCCCATTTATTGCCAGGAAAGTGATCGGCAATTTTCAAAAACCAGTTATTAATGATGTAAATTCTTTATTAAGCCTACGTGAAAAGGAAGTGTTAGAATTGGTTGCCCAGGGATTACTCTACAAAGAAATTGCGTTGCGGCTCACGATCAGTGCTGAGACGGTAAAAAAACATCTCAAAAATATTTACCAGAAATTACACGTACAAAATAAGGTAGAAGCATTAAATAAATTCTGGCCGCGTTAACGCTGCGTCGGCAAATCCAGTTTAATTAGACTCAAGGTTTTTTTTATTTAGATAAATCTATACGCACTCCTGTGTCGTATCTATTTCGGTATTGCCCGGCATCATCAGTTAGATCCGTTAATGGAAATACTTATATCCTGCCTGTGAATTTTTAATCAAATACATCATTTCAAAAAAATTTTAAAACAATTTGAAGAAGGCGCGACAAAGATTGCCGCCCGCCTATTCCATTGAATGATTTAAAGTTTGGAAGCCAACTTTTACTTATCCTTTTTAAAAACCTTGATTATACTTAACAAATTTCAATTAACCAATTCATAGAAGCGGCAAACTCCATAATAAATGGGGATGAGAATTTTTTTTAACACTTAAAAAATAAATGATCATGAAAAGGAAAATCTATGCTTCCATTATGCTGGTTGCTATGCTTGCCAATATGATTCCCTACAAGGCATTTGCATCCAGCCACCGGGAAGCGCCACTAATTGCTAATGATCCGCTTGCAGATAATACAGATCTGTACGCTTTTCGCAGCCCTGATGATCCGAATAAGGTGACCATCATTGCCTGCTATGTTCCTGGCCAATTACCGCAAGGCGGCCCTAATTATTATTCTTTTGGAGAAAATATCCGTTATGAAATTCACGTGGATAATAACGTAGCCACAAAAGGAGATGACATTACCTATCGTTTTACATTTGAACAAGAAAACGAGGACCCTTCGACCTTCTTCAATATCCGTTTAGGAAAACAAAACTTAAAAACCACTTACAAGCTTGAAAAGAGTACTGATGGAGGAAAAAAATTTTCAACTATTGTAAATAATGGAACGGTTCCTCCACCAAATATTGGTCCCCGTTCTATCAGTTCACCAGTTGGATTAAATGCTCCCGATTATGAATCCTTGATACAGTCTTCGATTGCTTCAGCGACCAGCGGGGAAAAAGTTTTCTGTGGTACCTCCGATGATCCATTCTTTGTTGACCTTGGTGGAATTTTTGACCTTGGTGATGCGCCGCGTACAACTGGTACGCAATCGATCGATGGTTTAAAATGTTTGAACGTTTCGACGATCGCACTACAGGTTGATATCGCTGCATTACAAAAAGATCATAAATCAGTTGCCCAGGCAGCAAACATTCTCGATCCGGAATATGTGATTGGAGTTTGGGCTTCGGCAAGTCGTCAGAAAATATCCGTTTTAAAGGATTACAAAGACTATGAAAATGAGAATAACGGCACGAGTAACAGCGGACCCTGGATCCAGGTTTCCCG
>CBFGXP010000069.1:0-17283 GCA_965652775.1 uncultured bacterium | reverse complement strand
CTGACATTTCCATCAGGGTTTGTAAACCCGGTCATCAAGATTTCATCACCATAATATAGTTGAGGGATTCCCCGAAACGTCATCAACCATGCTAAGGCCATTTTATATTTTGCTGTATCCTCCTCTATTACTGAATAAAAACGTGCAATATCATGATTGCCTAAAAAAATTACTTCACGCATCGGGTCTTTGTAAACAAAATCCTGGGCTGTTGTCGTGTAAAGTTTATTGACACCATCAGTCCATCCGAAAGGCTCCTTTAATGCCGGTTGAATTCCGTAAAATAATAATTGGAAGTCTGTGGTAGCCTGCAAATTGCTTTTGAACGGTATATTGAAAATATTCTGGCACAAATAGCTTTGATTTAAAACTCCATGCACCCAGGTTTCACCAAACATGGTAAGCTTTGGATATTCATCCGTCAATGCTTTATTGCAACGGTTCATAAAGTTTAGATCGTTATAAACATAAGTATCTATTCTCCATCCATCCACCCCAAATTCTTCAACAGACCATATCGCATGCTGTATCAGGTAATTTGCTACATAAGGATTGTTATGGTTCATATCAGGCATCTGCCGGACGAACCATCCATCCTGTAATTGTTTTGTTTCAGATGGCGCCGCATAAGGATCAAAAACTGTCTGGTCCTTATAAGTGGTTTGAGTAAATGATGGCCATTGGTGAAGCCAGTCTTTCATTGGCGGATCCTGCACCGTGAAATGATACAGACCTACATGATTGTACACAGCATCCTGTACCAGCTTCATACCACGTTTATGTAATTCATTACTTAATTTTTTATACGCTTCGGCCCCACCAAATCTTGGTTCAATTTTATAATGATTAGTAAATGCATAACCATGTTCGGTTCTGTTTGGCATATCATTTTCGATCACAGGAGTCATCCAAACCGATGTTACCCCCAGGTCTTCCAGGTAATCAAGATGATTGATCACTCCCTGCAGATCGCCGCCGTGACGATGATAGATAGAGTCACGATTCAGTGTCTGATCTCTCATACCTTCAATGCGATCATTAGTTGGATCGCCATTACTAAAACGATCCGGCATAAGGAGATAAATAAGATCCTTTGACGTAACTCCCTGCGCAAATGCAGTCCCGTTTCCCGTACGTCGAGGTTTGAGCTCGAAATTAACTGTAGTACGAAGGCCAGGCATAACGAATTCAAATTTTCTAACACCCGGCTTTGCACTTGGGCTTATTTCAATATCCAGAAAAACGTAATTAGGGTTTTCGACATGATGAACTTTTTTTAAAATAACCCCATCCGATAATTTAGCGCCTGCTGCCGGAAGCTTTGATGCAGGGATCATTTCAGCAGCTTTTTTTCCATACACCATCAATTGAATTTTTTTCATCTTCATTCCTACCCACCAGCTTGAAGGATACACCTCAATTATGTTTTGAGAAAACGATTGTTCAATGATAAATAAGAATGTAAAAAACAAAAATATTTTTTTCATAAAAAAATTATTTGTCTTTGATTCGAAGTGTAAGTAATGCTGCAACGATCATTGAACAACCTCCCAGCACGATTGCATAGATCGCCTGGTTACCAAATAAATGTTTTGTAAAAATTCCTAATAAAGTGGCTGCAAGTATTTGTGGTATTACAATAAAGAAATTAAATATTCCCATATACACTCCCATCTTGTGTGCAGGCAATGACTGTGTAAGCATGGAGTATGGCATAGCCAGGATACTTGCCCATGCAAACCCAACACCAGCCATACTTATTATAAGCAAATTTTCATTTTTGAAAAGATAAAACGAAATTAACCCCAACCCTCCGCAGATCAAAGCGATCAAATGAGTAACAGGTCTCGAAAACTTCATTGCTAAAACAGGCAACAAAAAAGCAAACAACGCAGCAAAGCCATTATAACATGCGAATAAAACGCCAACCCAATTTCCAATTTTATTATACTCCACCGATGATGTATCGGTGGTATTATAAAGATGCTGGGCAAGCGCAGGTGTAGAATAAATCCACATAGAAAATAATGCAAACCATGAAAAGAACTGAACAATAGCAAGCTTTTTCATTGTGGCGGGTAAATGCCCAAGGTCATCTAACACTTCAACTAAACCATTGTCATTTCCATTCTTATGAAATGCGCCGGCCAACAATTGAAAAAGACCATAGGCTGCAATACCCCCTGTAAGCACATACAATTCCTTCTCAAGTTTATTTACCGCATTTAAATTATAGAAATACAGGAATGCCGATAAAACGCCCCCGACTAAAAACCAGGCCAATCCTCTTTTAAGAAATGTGGACGCTGTTGTTTTTATATTTTTTGCGTGAACATCCTCCTCGCTATACTCGCCAAACTCCTTCATTTCTGCCGGTGAATATTCCTTAGTTGTAAAAACAGTGTAAGCAATTGCAACTATGAAAACAACAGCGCCAATATAAAAAGATATTTTAACGGTATCGGGTATGCCGGAAACGGCTTCGTTGCTTACATCAAATTTCTCCAATACATAAGGAAGTATCGATGAAATAACTGCTCCAACACCAATGAAAAAACTTTGCGCTGCAAAACCAGTTGTCAGTTGTTTGTTTGGAAGCATGTCACCAACAAATGCCCTGAATGGTTCCATTGAAATATTGATCGACGCATCCAATATCCATAAAAGCAGTGCCGCCATCCACAGCGCCCATGCATTTGGGAAAACGAAAAGTGCCAGTGCTGCAAGTACAGCCCCAATCATGAAATAAGGTCGGCGACGACCGAATTTCCCGAGCCAGGTTTTATCACTCATATGCCCGATAATTGGCTGGATTAATAAACCTGTAAGTGGAGCTGCTATCCAAAGAATTGGTATCTCATCGATCTTAGCACCAAGTGATTGAAAAATTCTGCTGACATTGGCATTTTGTAACCCAAATGCAAACTGAATTCCCAAAAAACCAATACTCATGTTAATGATCTGGAGAAAAGTCCGGTTTGGTTTCGTGCTACTAAATTTTTTTTCAAATGACAAAGAAGAACCAGCCATAGTGAGCAAGCATTAAGTGAAGAATGTAAGCGGAAGATAGGAAGATTATGTATTCAATACACGTTTTGATCATAAAAAAGGGAACCGAAGTTCCCTTACTAAAAGTTTTTATTTAGATATCAACTGATCACAAATCCATTTGGGATGATCGATCCTTTTTTTACCACCACTATTCCATCCTTTACTGTATAAAGTGAATGATCCTTATTTTCAAGGTGTGTGCCCCCATTAATTCTTACATCATCACCGATACGAACATTTTTATCGATGATCGCATTTTTGATATAACACCGATTGCCAATTCCGAGAAGTGGAATGCCCCGCTCTTTTGCAAGTGCAATTTCAGCAATGGTCTCATAATAATCGCTACCCATCATATAAGTATTTACAAGCGTGGTGCCGTGTTCAACCCGTGACCGGATACCAATAACAGAATGCTCAAGACGACTTGCATTAATGATCGAACCTTCCGCAACCAATGTTTTCTCCAGCGTGGTGCCGCTGATCTTTGCCGGGGGCAACATGCGGCTACGTGTAAAGATCACCTGGTCACTGTCAAACAAATTAAAATCGGGAACATCTTTTGTCAGATCGATATTCGCCTCAAAAAATGAATAGATATTTCCAATGTCTGTCCAATACCCGGTGTATTGGTAACTGGCTACTTTATATTTCTTAATTGATTGGGGAATAATTTCTTTACCGAAATCAGTCGCATCCTGGAATTCATTTTGAAGAAAATCAAATAACAAATTGCGGTTGAAAATATAAATACCCATTGAAGCGAGATAATTCCTTCCTTTTGATCTCATCACGTCCCCTGTATCACTTACCCATTCCGGCAAAAGTTCTTTTTTGGGTTTTTCTATAAATGAATCGATCAATCCTTCTTTGGATTTAAGAATTCCGAATTCAGGAGCTTCTCTTTCAGTTACGGGGATCGTTGCAACTGAAATATCTGCGCCCAATTCCTTGTGATTATTTAACATCTCAACAAAATTCATTTGATACAACTGGTCTCCGGATAAGATCAATACATATTCACTTTCGAAAGGCTCAATATGTCTTAATCCTTGTCTTACTGCATCGGCCGTGCCCTGGAACCAGGTGGGATTATCAGGCGTTTGTTCTGCGGCAAGGATATCAACAAATGCCTTACTGAATGCACTGAAGTGATAAGTATTCTTTATATGCCTGTTAAGTGAGGCAGAATTAAATTGTGTCAGCACAAACATTCTTCCAATTCCATTATTCAAACAATTCGAAATAGGAATATCCACCAATCGATATTTGCCAGCAATGGGAACAGCAGGCTTGCTCCTGCTTGCAGTTAATGGATATAACCGGGAGCCTGCACCACCCCCGAGAATAACACTCAGTATTTCTTTTGAATGGATGACTGTTCTGACGGTGACGGCCATAAAAAATTATTTTAACGACTGATATAAAGATATGTATTGTTGTGCAGATGAATCCCACGAATGATCGATGTTCATCATAAATTCTCTTACTTCCTGGAATTGGTCTTTTCTATTATAATAAAGATCAATTGCCCGGCCAACCGAATAGGTAACATCCCAAACACTTGCCTCATTAAATCGAATACCAAAGCCCTGCCAGTCACCAATATCAACCACGGTATCTTTCAATCCACCAACACTTCTTACAATAGGAACCGTACCATATCGCAATGCATACATCTGGTTTAATCCGCACGGCTCAACACGACTTGGCATTAACAAAAAATCTGCACCGGCATATATCAAATGACTCAGCGATTCACTATAACCGATATAAGTGCTCACATAGCCGTTCAATTGTTGCTTCACAGTTTCGAGGTGCGCTTCCACGGCTGGTTCACCCGAACCTAATATCAAAAAATTACAATTGCCATGATGCTGGTATACAGAAGAGCTGATCGCATCGGGTAAAATGTCAGCAGCTTTCTCTCCTACCAATCTTCCTATAAATGTGAACAAAGGTTTTTCTTCATCAAGCTTAAATTGTTTGCATAATTCTTTTTTATTTTTCCTCTTTCCCTTTTCAAGAGTGTCAACGGAGAAATTTTTCGCCAGGTATTCATCTTGAGCCGGATCCCAAACCTCGGTATCGATGCCATTAAGTATACCACTGCATTTCCCTTTTTCATATTCAAAAAGGTCTTCGAGGCCATTTGCATTGTAGCGCAACTCCTCCATATAACTTTGGCTCACGGTATTTACCTTCCATGCACATCGCACAGCAGAAGCCATTGGGTTAATATTATTTTTCCAATCAAGCATTCCCCATTTCCAGCTATCATGAGCAGGAATATAATGTGCTTTATCCCAGCCCATCCAGCCCTGGTATTGTCCATTATGAATGGTAAATACCGTTGGTATCGGGCTTAAACGCCTGAACGCATAACAATACCTGATCATAAATGGAATTAATCCGGCCTGGTGATCATGAACATGAATAACATCGGGAAAATGTTGCCATTTGCTCAGCCAATCGCAGATCGCAATTTGAAAAGCGGTGAATCTTTCGGAGTCATCATCATAACCATAAATTTTTTCGCGGTCAAGCAAACCATTTATGTCTACAAGGAAAAGATCAAAACCAAGTTTATTTGTTTTTTCTTTAATTACGCTATAGTGAAACCATTTTGGCCCGAGGTATTGACTGCCCTCATGTACTAATTCCCATTCATTGTTATAAAGAAATTTTGTACGATACATTGGCATGATAACTTTAGCAATATGTCCAAGCTTGTTTTGATATTTAGGCAAAGCTCCAACTACATCACCAAGCCCGCCGGCTTTGGCCACAGGATAGCATTCTGCTGAGATATGAATTATTTCCATTTGCGCTAACAGTTGTTTCGGAGAAATTAATTCAATGTAAGATGTTTTTAGTAAAGAGTTGAATATTGCATAAAAATTTTTCGCTACCAAAAATTGTTTATTTTCATTCCTGATTATTCACCAAAACGATTGCAACTATGGCAACAGCAATGGGACCTTCAAAACCTATCGCACCTTCCTCAACAGGTTTTATTCCGACAAATTATGGAGCACTCAGTACATTAGTTCTTGTATTCTTCTTCTGGGGGTTCATTGCCTCCGGGAATAGTGTCTTCATTCCTTTTTGTAAACATTATTTTAGTCTTGACCAGTTTCAAAGCCAGCTAGTCGACTTTGCATTTTATACAGCTTACTACATAGGAGCTTTATTGCTTTTTATGTATGGTGCTTTTGGAGGAAAAGACCTTGTTGCCAAATGGGGGTATAAAAGAAGTATTGTTTATGGTTTAATTTTTTCAGCGATAGGTGCAGCCGCAATGATTATTGCTGTGAATGCAAACACATTTGCCGGGATGCTGGCTGGTCTTTTCATAGTTGCGCTGGGATTTTCGTTACAGCAAACCGCAGCTCAGCCTTTTGCTATAGCATTAGGTGATCCGTCAACCGGAATGGGGCGTGTTAACCTTGGTGGCGGTGTAAATTCATTTGGAACTACCATTGGTCCAATTGTAGTTGCATTTGCTTTGTTTGGTACAACGGCTGCTATCACAGACGAAAAAATTGCATCATTAAGCTTAAGCAAGGTTATTATCCTGTATAGTTGTGTGGGGTTATTATTTATTGCCGCTGCGGCGCTATTCTTTTTTTCAAAAAAAGTACCTCCCGGCATTTCATCAGAAAAAACGGAGAATGCAAATAAGGCCCTGTATTCCTTACTGATCATGACGGGGCTGCTGATAGTTATGTTTGTCCCGGTTTTTGATAGTTACAAAACAGACCCGGCTACTCTTACTGATATCCAAAAGCATGATCTTGAAACTTACAGGATGAAATGGTTATTGGGTGCATTGGTTGTGGTAGTAGTTGCATTATTACTTTCAAATCTAAGTGCAAGAAAAAAACCTGAGGGATGGGGCGCTATGCGATATCCGCAATTGGTATTAGGCATGCTTGGCATTTTTGTTTATGTAGGTGTAGAAGTAACTATTGTAAGTAATCTTGCAGAGCTTTTAAAACAACCGGATTTTGGTGGGTATCAATCATCGGAAGTAGCGCCATTTATTTCGATGTATTGGGGAAGCCTGATGATCGGCCGATGGACAGGTGCTATTTCTGTTTTCAATTTTAAAAAATCAACACAGCAAATATTGATGTTTGTAGTTCCGCTTGTTGCATTTGGAGTTGTTCTTGCAGTTAGCGCCATTTCACAATATGATGTAAGCCCGTTGTATTATTATATATTATGTGTGTTTATTCAAATGGGTGCATTCTATTTCAGCAAAAACAAACCGGCAAGAACGCTGTTGATATTTTCGCTACTTGGTGTTGCTGCTATGCTGCTAGGAATTTTCACTACTGGTAAGATAGCTATTTATGCGTTTTTAAGCGGTGGGCTATTCTGCTCTATTATGTGGCCCGCTATTTTCAATTTATCAATTTTGGGACTGGGAAAATATACAACCCAGGGTTCTGCTTTCCTGATCATGATGATACTTGGTGGCGGCATCATTCCTCCGATCCAGGGTAAAATGGCCGATTACATCCAACAGTCGAATCCGGATAGGATTGGTTTTGGTATTCATCAATCTTATTGGATAGCTGTGCTTTGTTTTGCCTATCTCGCAGTATTTGCGTTTGCGGTAAAAGGTATTTTGAAAAAACAAGGAATTGACTACGAAAGCACGGCCGATGAAGACCTGGTGCCACTTGAAACTGCGCCAGAAAGCGCATTGGATGTAACAAAAAATAAATAGCATAAGCTGTAAAAATATTTTCAATGGCTAAGAAAAAGGCTGCTCAAAAAATAACCCCTGCTTCTGTTACTCAGCTCGCAATCGGAATTGATATTGGCGGAACTGGCACCAAGTATGGTATTGTGGATCGTGATGGCAATGTACTTTTTGCCGGTGAAATGTCAACCAAAAAACATAAAACAGTTAATACATTTATTGATGAGTTACATGAAGTAGTCAGTGACGTAATTGAAAAAGCAGGAGGTACTGGCCGAATGAAAGGCATGGGCGTGGGAGCTCCCAATGGAAATTATTATACTGGCACCATAGAATACGCCCCTAATCTTCCATGGCAAGGCATTATTCCATTGGCAAAACTTATATCTGATAAATTCCAGCTCCCGGTAACACTGACAAATGATGCGAATGCAGCAGCAATAGGTGAAATGATGTATGGCGCTGCAAAGGGAATGAAAGATTTTATCATGATCACACTTGGCACCGGTGTGGGTAGTGGTATTGTTGCAAACGGACACGTGATCTATGGACATGATGGTTTTGCAGGGGAACTTGGACATACAATTATTATTCCCGGTGGTCGAATTCATGAGGGCACAGGTAAGTATGGCTCACTGGAAAGTTATGCATCTGCTACCGGTGTCCGAATAACTGCAATTGAATTTTTAGAAAAAAATAAGAAACCAAGCTTACTCAGAAAAGTTCCAACAGACATGCTTGATTCAAAAGCGGTGTATGATGCCGCAATCGAGGGAGATGAACTCGCAATAGAAATTTTTAATTACACAGGTAAAATTCTAGGCCTTGCGCTGGCTAATGCGGTAATGACCACGAGTCCTGAAGCAATTATTTTATTTGGTGGTCTTACAAAATCCGGCGAGTTCATATTAAAACCAACCCGGGAAAGTATGGAAGAGAATCTTATCCAGGTTTTTCAAAATAAGGTGAGAATCCTGATCAGTCATTTAAAAGAAGCACATGCGGCAATATTAGGAGCAAGTGCATTGGTTTGGGAGAAAGAACAAAATACTTAATGCTAATCTTTTCCTTTTATTATAAACACAGCAGGCACGGCTCGTTGTCCTGTTGCATCTGATGGCTTGATAGTTTCTTTTCCATTTACCAGCATACAACTGCTGCCACCTCCGTCAAGATTCAGAGCTTCCCAGCAACCGAGGTCTTTCAACATCTTAGCTTGCTGCCCAAGGGTAGCTCCTTCAGCAATTCCGGGAAATCTTCCCTGTACAACAAGTATGATGAGTTTATTTTCTTTTGTATAGCCCATCGCTGTTCGCGGATGTTTATCGTTGATAGCGTTGCCAGCAAACTTCAATTCTTCGTTATTGGTGATCTTAATTTCGCCGTTTTGTAAAAGCACAGGACCTCCACCCACTGCCGTTTGCATCTCCCATTTTTCAAATCCCCGTCGGGTCGGATGTGTTGCCCTGGCAAGGTCAAAACTATTTATTGAATCCTTTATTGGTAGTATCGGTAATTGTATCCCATATGCATCTTTCTTAATTGAGTCCGAATACACCCATGCGATATCGGCCTGTCGTTTTTTTGAAATGCCTATTACGCTGGCAAAAGGATGTCTGTATGTAAAAGTATCCTTACCTCTTCCGGGAATCGAATGAATGTTATATCCAACTAATTTCCCATTTTTGATTACGACGCTTAAATTTTGATGGGTTTGAAATGAGAAAAATGTAGTGTTGACAACAACAATCGGCTGCGCATTCTTTTGATAAAATTGTGCTGGAGTCAATCTGCGATTTAAGGTCGTATCCGCATCAAATAAAATATTTTTATCTTTTATATCTGCAATTACATAGTAAGCAATATTGGGTTTGCCATCCAAAGAATCATTTGTTTTGTAAACATGAACGGAGGAAGGCAATGGTTGGTACAATGAATCGACATTTATCCATTTTAATTGTGCGGATGCACCAATTGAATTAATAATTAATAATGAATAATTAATAATTTTTTTAAACAACATGACTAACGAATTAAGGTCGATACACCTTTCATTTCATAAATCTTTCCAGCAAGATCTTCTGCTTTTAGCATCCACACATACGTTCCCGATTGTTGCTTTACTCCATTTATCGTTCCATCCCAGCCTCCACTTAAACTATTGGTTGAAAAAATCTGTTGTCCCCAGCGATTATATATTCTGAAATAATAAACTTTTTTAATGCCAACATACAAGCCTCTTAAAAGATCATTTCGCCCGTCGCCATTAGGTGTGAATCCTGTTGGCACATAAACTGCAGAGCCCTTAAAAACAATAACCCTTACTGAATCTTTTGCTTCGCATCCTTGCGGCGTTGTCACTGTTACAATGTATGTAATATCATTTTGCAGGATAGCAGTTGGATTCGGGCTTTGTGCATTATTAAGTCCTGTAGCAGGTGACCACGAAAAAGCAGGAACTCCATTAAAGTTTCCATTATAATTTACAAGCAATGGAAAGGGAATGTCTTTCAGGATTATCGTGTCGTTTGACGCAATTGCAGAAACAAACCCAACATTTATTGTTTCCATCATCTCAGCAGAAATACAGCCGTTACTTGCTACTGCATTCAAATGCACATCTGTATTTCCGCTAATAGCAAATGTATGAGATGGATTTTGTAACTGGGATGTGTTACCATCACCAAAATCCCAGTTCCATTGCGTGACTGTGGTCTGGTTGTCTGTTTGGTTACCAAAAAAATCTATTGGTTTATTTACACAACCATCGGCAGCAACAATATTAATCACCGGCGCAGGATCGGCAATAAAAGTCCTGGTAACAGTATCTGATTCACAACCGATAGCGGACCTTACCACAAGTTTTACTGTATGCAGACCCGGCGTGCTTACAACCAGCAGCGGTTCCTGGCTAATTGCTTCCACTGTGCCATCAATAAGCCATGTCCATTTATTAATTACGCCGACAGCACTTGTCGATAGATCATTTACACGAGCGGCCTTGAGCATACAAGTATCAAAAATTTGAAAATCCGCAATTGGTTTTGTTCCGACAGTAACATTCTTTCTTAATGTATCGCTTACGCAGCCATCTAAACCAGTAATTACAAGTTTTACTACGTATACACCCGGGGCATTATAAAGATGTGGTGGTGGGTTTTTTAAAGTACTGGTAGTCCCATCTCCAAAATCCCAATACCATGATCGAACTGGCGCGAATGAAACCGAACTATCAGTAAAAGTAATTGGGCTACCAAAACACACACTGTTTGCGGCCGCATTCGTAAAAAAATTTGGATTTAATGCAGTACAGAACTGTTGCAAATTGTTGGCTCCGCCTGTAGCTGCTGTAAATCCCCAAAAAACATTTGGATCGTTGTTAAAAATTGTGGTAATAAGGTCCACCCGTGATTCAACCCGCAAATGACCATCAAAATACGCTTTGAGCCATTGCGTTACCGGGTCCCAGGTGATTCGGAAGACATGCCACTGACAATCTTCAATATTTTCATTGCTTACTGATGCTTGTATCGGTCCAGCAAGATCAGTTCCATGTGTGGCCTCACCATTGGCTTGTATACTAATGTGATCGTAAACCGGATCATTTCGATTAATATTTTGCCAGGTGTCCAGGGTAATTCCGATAGACGGAGCAATGCCACTGAATCCCATTCCTTCCCCTGTACTGCCTATGCTTGTACTTATAGGCTGAAGCATGAAAACGATCCCATCTGCGCCATTGATATCCTGGCAACCCAGGAAGACATTAAAGGAAAAGTCAAATGGATTATTAAGATTTATCTTATTGGCATTCCATACACTTCCTGCTTGTGTAAACGAACCCGGCGTAAGTGTATAACAGTTGCAGCTATTCTGTGCAGCCACGCCGTTTAATATATATTGAGAAAAGGAAAAAAAAGGAAGACAGGACAGCAACGACGTAACAAGAATTGCCTTCCTTAATTTCAAACTGATCATGGGTACTCAAAGATAATGCTTGCGCTTTTAATGATAAAAAACGCGAATCAGAGTAACCTATCAGTTGTTTGTTTTTTCAACATATTCCTTTAATCGGGTACCAATAAAATGTGTCCAGCCTTTTATGAAATTCTCGTTGGCAAAATCATTATGGGCAGTAACTGGGAAAGTTTCCAATCCTTTATGACTTAGCTTTAGCCTTGTTTTGCGCCCTTCAGGAAATAACTCAATTGTTACAAACGAGTTTCCATCATACCCATCGTATCCCCAGCTATAGGTAAGTTTTTTCTGATTAATTACTTCTATAACCTTACATAAATGCAAAAATTTTTGTCCTTGTTTGCCCTCGCCATAAAACTGGAATTCAAATCCCGGCTCGGGCTTGAACGCTGACAGGTCAAAATACCATTTCTTCATTTCGTCTTTATCCGTAATCGCTTTCCAAACTCTTTCGATCGGCGCATTATAGGTTCTTTCAATTACAATTACATGGTCAATTAATTGAGCCGATTGTTTGTTTTCCAAGTATTCTTCCAGACGATCTACTGTTTGTTTCATTCCTTCTTTGGCGCCATATTCCTTTATTACACGCATAAGTTCCTCCTCGGATTCAAAGAGGGATCGCATAGTGAGCTTTGTTTTATTCCCCTGCTTCTCAAAATTCACTGTAACATGAAATCGTATATTTTCGGTTTCCTCTTCACCTGTATGTTTATAAACAAGCCGTTCAGGCTTCACCACTTCAATAAAAACAATTTTGTTTGGATAATCTTTCCCATCGGGGCCATGCATCATAAATCGCCACACCCCGCCGGGTTGTATATTCATTTCATGCGTTGTGGTAGTAAAGCCGACCGGTCCCCACCAATTTGCAATGTGTTCTGGTTTTGTCCATACTTCCCAAACCAATTCCGGTGGTGCATTCAGTAACCTGGTTATTGAAAGCTCTCTGTTGGCAGTTCCATTCATTACAGTGGTCATAGAAAATAATTTATTGGTTTAAAATTGAGTTGAAGTTGTTCTTATTTTACTTTCTCCGTTTTGCATTTTTCCTGGGTTTATGTGTTTTTATATTCTTAGTTTGTAATTCATCGAGATAGTTTTCCAGCGCATCCAATTTTTTATTCCAGAATTGCTGGTATTGCCCCACCCATGCTGAAACCTCATTAAGCTTTTTAAGATTTGCTTCGCAATGTCTTTCTCTTCCTTTTTGATTAATAACGATCAATCCGCATTCAGTAAGAATTTTAATATGCTTGGAAATGGCAGGGCGGCTGATTTGAAATTTTTCCGCTACAGCATTTAAGTTTAAAGTTTCATGAGCGATCATGTTAATGATCTCTCTCCTTGTAGGATCGGCTATTGCCTGGAATACATCCCGTCGCATAATAAATTTATTTCGTAACCGATTGGTTACGCAAATGTATAGGAAACCGTTTGGTTACACAAAATTTTGGGTTGTTTTTTTTTAAAAAAATGGGGAAACTACAAACCAGACTATGCATCTCAATCCAGCAAACTGCAATGAAAACCGATCGCAGATACTATATCAACTATTTCATTAACAGGGATTGATTCGCCTTTTACACGAAGTATCTTATCGCAATCATGAAGATCAAAATTTATCATATATGCGGGGAAATGGCGGTTAAGCAGATCCAAGACCCGCTCCGCATGCCCTATATCATCAACATTTGTTTTGAAGATCTCAACCATGGGAAAGTCATTTGTCCATTAGTTGTACAGATTCCTTTATTATTCTTTCGAGTTCCTTTTTATTCTCCTTTATTTCCTTTAACGAATTAAAATAGGTAAGCCTTCTGTCCTTGTACTCTCCTTTCAACAGCTCAGATTTTATTTTTACAATAGTTGGATGATGAAAAACCAGCATGACCTTATCCTTCGCTTTTGCCGGGCCAAACGTAACAATGTCTTCTTTGTAATAATAGCTTGGCGCATTCCATTTAATTCTTTCTGTCAATTGCGGACCCGCAGCCTTTATGATCTTTCTCACCGCATCTACCGCTGGCTTCAAATCTGGATCGAGTTTGGCCATCCATCCCTTTACAAGTTCCTGCTCTGAAGGCTTTGCAGGTTTATTTTTTACATTCATGTTTTTACTAATTTTTTCATCGAAGCCCTCATCTCATTTTCCTTCACCCTGTATTTTACCATTTTCTTTATTAATGTTAATGGCATTGGTTTATCAAGGGGAAATTTTATCGTTCCTTTTGATCCTTCATAGGCCGACATTTCTTTTTTCAGGGATTCAGCACCCCATGGTGCAGGATAAAGGCTGATATGCTTCTTCCACGCCGCAAAAAAAACAAGCATACCATGATATTTATATCCCGGAATTTGATAGCTAATAACTTCTTCAGCTTTAGGTGCTGCGTCTTTTATTGTTTTACGAATATCTCTCAATGCCTTTTTTGCATTTGGATCGGCGGCCGCTATATATTCATCGACCGACGCTGCTGTTTTCATTTTGCGCATAATAAATTCATTTAACCTTTTGGAATTTTATCCATATCCATATATAAGATTTCCCATTGGTGTCCGTCCGGATCAGCAAATCCATGCTGGTACATCCAACCGTGATCCTGTGGATCTGCATATATTGAACCTCCTGCCTTCACGGCTTTCTTAACCATCTCATCCACTTCTTCTTTTGTTTCCACATCAAGAGCAAGTATCGCTTCTGTAGTTTTGGTCGCATCAGCTATTTCTTTACTGGTAAAATTTTTAAACATGGGTTCTGTAAGCAACATTGCATAAATACTTCCTTCACTTATAATGAGACAGGCAGCTTTTTCATCGGTAAACTGTAGATTGAAAGAAAAACCAAGCTGCGAAAAAAAATCCATCGATCTTTTCAGATCCTTTACCGGTAAATTCACAAAAATCTGTTTTGGCATATTCGCAGGTTTAAATCGGTTTATAGGCAGTTACTTCTTTTTCTTTCATTTTTTTCTTCCAGAAAAAATAGGAGAGTATTCCAGGAACTATCCACATAAGCATCCCAAATATTGCAGGTTCAAACTTAGGTGAAGCTGCAACACCTGAAAAGGTAGCAGCCGCCAGATCGAAAAACAAGCCAGCATAGGCCCATTCCTTGATTGTTTTATTTAATCCCGGGATCAATATTGCGATAGCACCGATAATTTTTGCCCAGCTTATAAATTGTATAAAGTAAATAGGATATCCGAGGCCGGTATGAAACATATCGATGACTTGTTGCGTGGGGCCAATACCGCCAACAGATGAAAAGATCATTAATCCCGAAAAAATAATCGTGAATACCCAATAAAGGATGTTGGTTGTTTTTGCAGTCATATAATGTTGGTTTTAGTTTTCGCTTTCGCAAAGAGCTTTCAGTTTCTTCAAGGCCTTTGGCCATGTATCCATAAAATAAGACTTGAATTCCTGGTTAGCGTCCATATCTACTTCTACTACAGTGTTTCCATTGTTTGATTTAAAAGTATAGTTCTCCAAAGCACCAGCCCAGCTCTCAACTTCCGGGCCACTGGTAATTTCTTCTTCACCGTTTAAAGTTCCCAGGTGTTCAATACTTAAGAATTTGTTGGGAATATTTTCCCTTATTTTGCTCACCATCCCACCCACTTTTCCGTCTTTGTCTGTTCCAATAAAAAGAATTTTAGACCCTTTTTCCCAGGAACCTTTATAATATGAAGTGGGATTAAATTCAGCAGTCCACTCACGGTATGATTTATCATCAAGCATTTTGTTATAGACTTTTTCAACAGGCGCATTTATGTTTATATCAAATTGTATCACTTCCAGGTCTGTCGCTTCCGTGTGTTTTTTAAAATTATCCATGATCGCCTGCCATCCGCCTCTTTGCAATTCTATTGGGTGGGTGTTTTCCGCGTCAAAAGTTTCAACAACTTTTGTTTCATTCCCGTTTGACGAAAAAGTTACTTTCACTTTTCTTCCGTCGCCCATAGTGTATTCAATCAGTTCATGCTTTTTCACATTATCATATACGCCACCAAAATCAAAACTCATACTTCCATCCTTGGCCGCCATGGTGGCACTGAAGGAGCCTCCTTTACGCAAATCATTTTCCGCTTTAAGAGTACACCAATCAGCCGAAGCATTATTCCAGCGGATAATATGACGCGGATCGGTCCAATACTGCCAAACTTTTTCTATTGGAGCATTTATAGTTGTCTCTACGGTAATTTGGGTTGCAGCGTTAGTCGTCGTTTCCATGTTATAATTTTTTTTGGTTAACAATCTTTTTTTGGGGATTATAAAAATAACTCTATTTGTTTTTCAGGTAAATTAATTTTTTGAATAATTAAACATCCATGTAATGCCAAACTTATCAGTAAGGGTTCCAAAAGTGGCACCCCAGAATGATTGATGTAATGGTTCTACTACGCTCCCACCTTTAGCAAGATTATTGAAATAGTAATTCACCTCTTCGTCGCTGCTGCAACTCACGCAAAGTGAAATGGAGTTCCCGTTTACAACATTATTACCCATCATATCAGATGCCATCAACACCAGGGTGTTTTTAGTCAGACTGCTGTGCAGGATCTTCGCACCCATCTCCGAGGGCATTCGCGCAGCCATCGGCGACTCTGAGATTTTTTGCATTACAAGTTCACCGCCGAGGCACTGTTGATAAAAGGTCATTGCTTCCCGGCATTTTCCATTAAAATTTAAATATGCGTTTATCTGTGTCATGTTGATTACTTTTTATTTTCTCATTTCTGACTACAAGTCCCGGTTATAATTGTTGCATCAATAAGAACTGAATGCCGAAACAAAGCTATTGTCAGTTTTCCTGATCATCGCTGTGCAAATACGTCAATCCAAGGGGTTGTTTGCGACATCGATTCGATTTACCTTTATTGAAACAAAAGCTCATGAAAAATATCGCCATCCTGGTACCTGAAACTGCAATTGTTGAAGCAGTGGCTGATCCCAGGTATATGTTTACCGCGGTAAATGAATTTATAAAAGGCCAGGGCAAGCCGGCGTTATTCAATGTAGAATTAGTAGGTCTTACTAAGGAAGTAAAACTGGCTGACGGAATATTTTCCATTCATACCGACACAACGTTAAAGAATGCAAGGCAACCTGACCTGATCATCATTCCTGCCATTAGTGGCAACCTTGAGCATGCGATCAAATTAAACAAGGAATTCTTGCCATGGATCGTGATGCAATATAAGAATGGCGCTGAAGTAGCCAGTCTTTGTCTCGGTGCTTTTATTCTTGCGTCAACAGGATTATTAAACGGAAAAAATTGCTCGACACACTGGCTGTTTGCCAACGAATTCAGAAGTATGTTCACGGAGGTAAATCTCGTTGACAATAAAATCGTAACTGAACAAAATGGACTTTATACAAGTGGTGGTGCTAATTCTTACTGGAACCTGTTGCTTCATCTGGTTGAAAAATATACAAGCCGTGAGCTTGCGATACTTGCATCTAAATTCTTTGTGTTGGACATCGACAGTGATCTTTTCCATAAAATTAGTTTCTATAAACTCCTGTGCTTTTTT
>CBFGXP010000068.1:0-17424 GCA_965652775.1 uncultured bacterium | reverse complement strand
AACGGGCCTCCGTAAGAATGACCAATTGCATAAATTGGCTCACTATTCTTAATTGATCTCACAAACTGACTGATCAACTTCGATTGATCTTCTAAATTCTTTGCATCACCAAACTGACTGTAGCCAAAACCAGGACGATCGATAGCGATCAACCTGTACTTAGTAAGCAAATCTTTATCCTTCAGGAATTCTTTGTAGCGGCTCCATCCATCTGGAGAACCGTGGACAAAAAATAAGGTGGGAAACATATCGCTCCCGGTTTTTGCATAATGTATATCAAAGTCCCCCACTTTTTCAGTTCCTGTATGCAAAGCAACACCTGCACTTGAAAATTCTTCTTTTGCCTTCTTATCACTTATTCGATATTTCATACTCCATCGTGCAATTACTAGCCAGACCGCGATCAATATTAAAAAACCGATCAACACACGCCTGGAAGTTTTGCGTTTCATAGTTCAAACCTACAAAAGAATTGATCTGACAAACACCAACTGATCGGTGTCTGTTAATTTTTTGCGTCTAAAACTATTCCAATTATTTATCTCTTCTTGGCTGTTGAGGCGGACGATTAGGTCCGCGTTGCTGCCCACCCTGTGGACGGTTTGGGTTTTGATGTGGGCCTCGTTGCTGATTTGATTGTTTGCCTTGTTGAGGTCCCTGTTGCTGTCCTCGTTGTTGCTGCTGCCCTTTTTGCTGTTGCGGCTGTTGTGTTTTTTGTTTCTGTTGTTGTTTTTGTTTTCTCTTTCTATCAGCCTTTTCCAGGGATTGTAAACTGATCTGGCCAACAAGTTCTACAAATTCAGGCTCTACTTCTTTTATTTTTGATGAAGTTACTTCGGCAACTTCCAACTCTTCGGGAATTACGCCCTGGACATTCAGTGATTTTATTTTTCTTACTCTTTCAATTGTAACAGGGTATTGTTTGTTGCTGTCCGGCAATATATACCACATCAGGTTTTTAAAAATATCTTTTTTTATCAGCATCGCATTTCCTTTTGCTACCTGTATATTATCACAGTTATCAGGAAATTGTTGCAATGCATCAAGGTATGTATCCAGCTCATAATTCAAACAACACTTTAGCCGTCCGCACTGGCCGCTGAGTTTTGTTTGATTAATAGAAAGATTTTGATAACGTGCAGCTGTTGTATTTACAGATTTAAATTCGGTGAGCCAGGTGCTGCAACAAAGCTCACGTCCGCAGCTGCCGATGCCGCCAACTTTTGCGCTTTCTTGTCTTGCACCGATCTGCCTCATCTCTACTTTTAATTTGAATTCCGACGCATATATTTTTATCAGCTCACGAAAATCAACGCGGCCGTCGGCTATATAAAAGAAGGTTGCTTTGCGGCTGTCAGCCTGGATCTCTACCTGGCTTATCTTCATTTCGAGTTTTAACTGCTTTGCAATTGCCCTGCTTCGAATAACAGCATCTTTTTCCCGGCTCTTGCTGTGTCGCCATGTATCAATATCACGGTCGCTTGCACGACGCAAAACTTTTTTCATTTCCGGGTTATCTTCAATTACCTCATGTTTCTTCATTTGAAGTCTTACGATCTCACCGGTCAGGGACACTTCTCCAAGATCAAAACCACTAACGCCTTCCACACAAACCAGGTCGCCTTTTTCAAATTGCTGCAATGTAGTATTGCGATAAAAATCTTTTCGGCTACCCTGGTTAAAACTCACCTCGATGACCCTGCATTCGTCGGACAGATCGGCCACAGGCATATTCATCAGCCAGTCGAATGCATTCATGCGGTTGCATCCGCCGGTACTACATCCGCCGTTGCTTTTACATCCATTCGGTTTACCCGTTCCACAACTATCGCAACCCATGTATTAATTAAGAATTAATAATTAAAAATGAAAAATTGGGGGAAGGTTGTATGGGCCAGGCTGCAGAATTAATATTTAGCCTTCGTTGCGTCGCACTCTTGTACAGCTTGTCCCGCATCGGCGGGATTCATATCGCTATGCAGCAGGGAACTGGCATGCCGATTAGAATTACTATATGTTGAAGTGAGTGACACAACAAAATTTAAATAGAGATTTACAGCTGACCACATAATCCTTCTCTCAATTACTGACACCGCCCAAACTCACAATTCAATGTTCTACCGGTGTCAGGTTGTCAAAAATACAATTTTGTCCTGAATGATATGATAAAGCTTAATTGTGAGGGCGTGAAAGAGGATCTTGGCGTTCGCGTTTCGCTCAATATAATAGGTGGCCCGGTCCAATTCTTCTATAATGGCTTGCTGCTGACTTATATCGGCAAGGCGATTTAATCTCTCGGCGAAGTCTTTTTCATTATCGGGCAGGTAAATATTGCTTCCCATCACTCGTAAACGAATGGATTGTTCAAGCAAATGATTGAAATATCGGAGGAACTGCTTTTGTTTTTCCCGCCCCAGCCGGCTAGTCTCTTCCACCCATTTGGTCTGGGCGATCGGGCCGGTTTTAATTATAGAGTTCAACCAGTCACGAAGCAAAGCCTGCCAGTCTTCTTCTGCATTTTGCAACAATTGGATTGCCTCCCGGTAATTGCCTTCAGCTGTTGCCGCTACCTGTCTCGCTTTTAATGGATCGATCTTACTTTGAATCAAAGCTGTTTCAATGTCAGCGGTTTCAAGCATTGGAATTTTTATCATTTGGCAACGGCTCACAATTGTCGGCAAAAGCAATGTTTCATTTTCTGCTACCAATATAAATAAGGTATTGGGCGGAGGCTCTTCGATTAGCTTTAGCAGTTTGTTGCCCTCAGCACCCAAATATTCCGGCATCCACATGATCAGTACTTTGTATTCACTTTCAAAACTTTTCAGACTTAGCTTGTGAATTATATTGTTGCATTCATTTGCCGTGATGTTCCCCTGTTTGTTTTCTGCACCTATAAGCTGCAGCCAATCATACACATTTCCGTAAGGATAAGTGCCTACAAACTCCCTCCACTCGGTTATATAATCAACACTCACCGGGGGTGTGCCAGGTTTTTTTGTAACAACAGGATAGGAAAAGTGAATATCCGGATGTACTAATTGATCTGCCTTAATACATGAAGGACAAATTCCACAACTGTCGTTTGAAGGTTGAGGTTTGAGGTTTGATGTAGTTTGCTCTTCTCCGAATAGCGTGGCACCAGGGTTTTGTTTTTTTGGGTTTGCTTTTTCACAGGTTAAATACTGCGCCAATGCAATCGCCAGTGACAAAGAACCACTCCCTTCTTTACTTAAGAGAAGCAAGGCATGACTGAGGCGGTTGTGCTGAATTAATTCAACCAGTTGTTGTTTTACCTCCAGCTGGTTTATGACCTTCGAGAATTGCATCGTGGCGAAAATAAACTTTCTTAAAATAAAAAAGCGCCCTGAAAAACCAGGACGCCTTTTTTGGTAGGACTTCTATTAATTAAGATGCTTTGTAATTTCTTCACTCATCGGGCTCACCTTATTATGGAACACAGCAACCAAATTTCCTTTTTCGTCTACCAGGAATTTTGTAAAGTTCCAGTTGACGGGATCCTGTAAATATCTTTTCCAGACAATGTCTTTAGAATTATCGGAAGGTACACTCTTGGCTAACTCTTTCGATTGATCAACAAGCCATTTGTATAATGGGTGCATATCATCGCCCCTTACCGACACTTTTTCTGCCATGGGAAATGTGACGCCGTAATTCTTTTTACAGAATTCCTGTATTTCGGTATTGCTGCCCGGCTCCTGCTCACCGAAATTGTTTGCGGGGAAACCCACAATAACTAATTTGTTCTTATACTTTTCATATAATTTTTCAAGCTCGGCATATTGTGGAGTATTACCGCATTTTGATGCAGTATTCACTATCATTATTTTCTTGCCTTTATAAGCAGAAAAATCAATTGGATTTCCGTCAAGACCCGGCACTTTGAAATCGTAAATAGCAGGTCCTTCAAGCGCGACTGATAAAATCAGTGCCAGCAAAAAAATTTTCATGATCTTATTTTTTAGAGGATAACAAAGTTAAGAAGCTCTTTTACTTAATTCCCAATAATCTTTTATTGCGAAAATCCTGCCGGGATCATTGTCTTTCATAAGAGCCCAGATCAGGTGCAGTGCCAACGGGTCTTGGTTTTCCATCCAAATCGAGACTAACCCCGGCATTAGTTGCTTTGTTCTTCGCCGGCGATTCATCCTTTAGACGGAAATTGTAGAATCGTTTGGACGTATTGATGGAGTCAAAAGCGGGATATTGATTATTAATGATCTGGTTAGAGGTAATATTGGCCGGAGGGTTTTGTACTTTCCAAAGATTGTAATCAAAATTGACATCAAAGGTCGTGTTGCCACTTTTTGCAACTACTACTTCATCTTCTACAGTGCCATCCTGGCCCCAGAAAATACAATTACGAAACAATGCCGTAAGGTTTGCAGTAACAGGATTGTTATTCACAAGGATATAATTACTTACAAAAAGTACAGGATCCCGATGAAGAATATAACTGTTGGAAAAACTCGCAACCGTACAATGTGTAAATTGATAGTTGCCGCCTTTAGCAAGAACTACATTCTGTCCGCAATTACTCACCAAACAATTTCTTGCACGTATGCTGCTGTTGATCGCAATGATGCCGGCATCATAAGCATTATCGATAATGCATTCATTCAAAACGAGTTTAGGATTGACAGTTAATGGAGGGTCCAGCACCGCTAAAGCCTGGTAAGCATTTCTAATTACAGTATAGTTAAATACATTATCCTTACTGGTGCTTCTGAAAAAAATACCAGGCCACCCGGCTGGAAAATCATTATAAGGTTCATCAAGGCGATCACCCCGAAACTGCACCCGGTCCACGGTGTCCTTCTCACCATTTATTTCCAGGGTTCCATCAACAAGTATCGGAGCATCGGCATGTACATAGATCCGGCAACCTTTATTTATTGTCAGTTTTTTATCGACATTAATTGTCAAAGATCCCAGGATTACATACGGCAGATCATTATTCCATATTTCATCAGTAGTAATCTTTTTATCGCGGTAAAAATGAGCATTTTGTCCCCATGCTTCGAGGTTTACCTGTTGAGTTGTGCCATTATAGTTTATTTGTATACTATCCTGAATTATAAAAGGTACATTAGCTGTGCTTTGATCGATGCTTACTGAAACAAAAACGTAAACACTATCATTTGCTTCAACCTCAATATTCGAGATCTCCGGGCCGATAACTCCGTCTGCGTTTATTTTGAAATATGAAGCACTGCCGCCTATTAGTCTAATGGATGAAAGACGAAGCTTTTGATCATTCTCATTGAATATTTTAAAAGATTGAGTGATTGAACCTGTTGTCGTAAAAACGGTATCAAATTTTATTTCGTCAGCAGACATGCTGACCTGGGCATCGGGGCTGGTGATAAAAGATTCCTTTTTACAAGAGTAAAAAAGGGCAAGAATGGATATTGAAATTAAAGCAAGGTTCTTCATTGACCTCAAAAATAGAACGAAGAGTTGACAAGTGGAAAGAACTGCTATTAATTGTAATGATTAATTATTTTTCTGCCTTACAAAGTGTGGCGATGGATAGTTTAACGTTGACTGTTTTCAGTAGTTCATTGCCACATGCTTCAAGAGTGGCGCCAGTAGTAATTACATCATCGACCAATAGAACATGTTTGTTTTGAATTTTTGAGGGGTCAATTAACTGGAACTTGCCCTCAATATTTCTCCAACGTTCAATTCGACCCTTTTTGGTTTGTGTTTCTGTATGATGCGGTCTTGTTATGACATTATTTAAAACTGGTATTTTTAATATCTCGGCAATGCCGTCACAAAGGACAGCAGCCTGGTTGTAACCTCGTTTCTTTTCTTTTGAAGGGAAAAGGGGGAGTGGGATCAAAGCATCTATTCCTTTAAATCTATCGGCAGATCTCAATGCATTTCCCATGAGGCGTCCAAATTGTAACCCCAATTCCTTATTTCCTTTATATTTTAATTGGTGCATCAAATGTTGAACAAGCGATTCTTTTGTAAAATATAAATGTGCAGATGCATTTATAATTGGGATCCTTCCCCAAAAATCCTTTTCAACCGGATTGTTAGGATGCATCTCAAAATTTGTTTCCGGTAAAGAAGCCACACAGCGAATGCATAACCGACTTTCAACATTCAACAGGTCACTTCCACATCCGTCACAAACATGAGGAAACACTACATGAAAAAATGATTCTCTTATTTCTTTTAAACTTATCATTGAATTCCTTCTAAAATAAATATCTGTACAATTCCTCTACTTGTCCCATTGTCATTATTTCAATATTGAATTTCTGTTTGGCCAATCCTTTCTGGTTGTATTTTGAAACGATGATCTTTTCAAAACCAAGTTTTTCTGCTTCGGCAATTCGTTGATCAATTCGATTGACAGCCCTTATTTCACCACTTAATCCAACTTCACCTGCAAAACAAATACGGTGAGGTAATGGGGTGTCTTCATATGAAGATAAGATTGCACAGAGTACAGCAAGGTCAATTGAAGGATCTTCGATCTTTAATCCACCCGCGATATTGATAAAAACGTCTTTTACGCCAAAATGAAAGCCACCTCTCTTTTCTAATACAGCTAAGAGTAATTGCAATCTTCGCAGATCAAAACCACTCACAGTTCTTTGTGGAGTACCGTAAACAGATTGTGTCACCAATGCCTGTATTTCTATTAGCAACGGTCTCATTCCTTCGATCGTTGCAGCAATTGCAATCCCGCTAAGTTGCTCTTCCTTTTGTGTGATCAAAATTTCACTTGGATTTGTTACTGCACGCATTCCAACATCGGTCATTTCATAGATGCCCAGCTCTGACGTGCTGCCATAACGATTTTTCAACGTCCGTAAAATACGATATGCGTAGTGTCGATCGCCTTCAAATTGCAAAACTGTATCAACCATATGCTCCAGAATTTTTGGCCCGGCAATAAATCCATCTTTAGTTATATGACCGATTAGAAAGACGGGGGTGTTAGTTTCCTTTGCGAAACGCTGGAATTCGGCAGCACATTCGCGGATCTGTGAAATACTACCTGGCGATGAATCAATATATGGTGTTTGTAAGGTTTGAATTGAATCGATAATGATCAGGTCGGGTTTTAATTTTTTTACTTCCTGGAAAATAATTTGAGTGGAAGTTTCGGTAAGTAAGTAAAAGTTCTTGTTTTTAATATTGAGCCTGTCAGCACGCATTTTTATTTGTTGTTCACTTTCTTCTCCACTTATATAAAGAACCGTTTTACCTGAAAGCTTTAAGCCATTTTGCAAAAACAAGGTTGATTTTCCAATACCCGGCTCACCTGCAACGAGTACGAGGCTTCCCGGAACAATTCCACCCCCTAATACCCGATTCAATTCTTCATCTGCAGTCATCAATCTTTTTTCTTCACTGTTTTTTATTTCGTCAACTTGTATTGTCTTGTTTGATCGTTCTGTTGTTTCATGATAGTGTTGCCAACCATTATCTTTTGCAGTTTCTTTTTGAATTAATTCTTCAACAAAACTATTCCATTGATTACATGAGGGACATTGGCCAAGCCATTTCACACTTTCATATCCGCAGTTTTGGCAGAAAAAAGCTTTTCTTACTTTACTCATAAAATAAAGTTAGGTTTTCATCAACATCGGGTTTCTTTTTAAAGAAAACTAATTTCAATGAAAAATAAATTCAGTTGATTCAATTTGAACAAAGAAAGAAAATAAAAAAGGAGTTGATAGCTGAAGAATTGGAAGTAAAAAGGGCCAATCTTGTGATTGACCCTCTTACTTACTAACCCATTAAATTCTGGTACTAAGTTACAATTCTGACTCACATTTCAAAATAATTTTTTCTTGCTGTGTATAACTTTTCGGTTAACTTCTACTGTTACATAATTTTTAAACAAAGTATGATTTGGACTTGTATAGTGGATTAAGATTCAATGTGCTATCCCGATTTTTTTTAAAACAGGCATTTTGGCGTCTACAATTTTACCGGCTGATTTTTAGGGGATATGAATGCCAAAAAGGCTGCAGACATTATGAAAAAGTTGCCGTTTTTTCATTTAAATAAAATGGACCTAGCTTTGATATATTTATGTTCAAAATCAAAATAGTATGACACCAGGAATTCTTTTAGTTTCCTTATTGTTTGTAGGTATTAGTTTGATCGTTTCAATGATTCTGAAAGGCAAATTTTCGAAGTACAGCAAAATACCTCTTGCAAACGGATTAAGCGGGAAGCAGATTGCGGAAAAGATGTTAAGGGAGAACGGTATTTATGATGTTCAGGTTTCATCCTCCCAGGGGTTTCTGTCTGATCACTACAATCCAATGAACAAAACCGTAAACCTTAGCCCCGAAGTGTATAATGGAACCAGTATTTCGGCGGCGGCGGTGGCTGCGCATGAATGTGGCCACGCAGTTCAGCACGCAACTTCCTATAATTGGTTAATGATGAGAAGCCGTTTAGTGCCAGTTGTGCAACTGACTTCAAACCTTGTAAATATTGTATTATTAATAGGGGTGGTTATGGCAGCGTCAGGAAGTACAACCTTACTTTTGGTAGGGATCGCCATGATGGCCATAACAGTATTATTTACGTTAATTACCTTACCTGTTGAGTTTGATGCAAGTAAAAGAGCTCTTGCATGGTTAGAAACCACCAATGTTACGAACAATGCAGAATACCCAAAAGCAAAAGATGCATTAAAATGGGCGGCAATGACCTATGTGGTAGCGGCCCTTGCGGCTGTGGTTACACTCATACAATATATAATGATCTATCTTGGAAATCGGGACAGAAGCTAAGTCCACTTGACGAAAGGTAAGAATATTTTTTTGAAGGCCGTGCAGCATGATGCACGGTTTTTTTGTTCTACAAAGCTTGTTACATTTATAGAATTCCTATATTTGGCGACTTCATTTCAACCACAAAACTACTACACATGAGAAAAATTACTTCACTATTCGTGATGTTAATACTATTTCAGGTATTAGCATTTAGCCAGAATAGAACTATAACCGGTATTGTAAAGGATGAAGCCGGTCTGATAGTTCCTGGTGCATCAATCAGAATCAAGGGAACAAAAGAAGGTGTTGCAGCTGACAAGACGGGTCAGTTCCGCATTCAGGCTAAGGCAGGTGATGTACTGTTGGTGACCGGTGCAGGAATAGATCCTGCAGAGATAACTGTCGGCGCTTCCGATGCAGTAGCAATTACAGTTAAGAACACTATTGCTACAGGAAGCGAGGTAGTGGTGACAGCATTGGGCATCAAACGACAGGATAAGGCATTAGGCTATGGAGTTTCAAAAGTTGACCCAAATAGCCTTTTACAAAAATCTGAACCTAATGTTTTGGCTGGGCTTGCGGGTAAAGTGCCGGGTGTCGATATTAGAGGCGGTCAGGGAGCCCCAGGTGCGGCTGCCCGCATTCAAATCAGGGGGGTATCTTCTTTCAACGGAGGTGAGCCTTTGATCGTTGTTGACGGGATTCCTTATAGCAATAACCTGGTGAATACTACTAACCCTTTTACACAGGGAGGAACCTATGGTTCTGGTTTTGCGGATCTTGACCCTAATGATATTGAGACTATCAATATCTTAAAGGGCGCTGCGGCAGCAGCTCTTTATGGTTCAAGAGCAGCCAATGGTGTATTATTGATCACGACGAAATCAGGAGCTCCCAAAAAAGGACAAAAATCACTTAATGTTACGTACAAAACGGGTTACAGCATAGAGAACATATCTGGGATACCTGAATTTCAAAATACTTATGGTGCTGGTGCGAACTTTAGAGTACAATCTTCAAATGGTTCATGGGGAGGAAAATTCGGAAAAGGTGTTATTTATAATGCATCGGGAGATGTGATCGGCACTTCTGCATCAGGTATCGATTCTATTCCTGCTACTACGTGGAATACGATGTATGTTTCTTATCCTGAACTTTTTCCTAATGGACGCTTAGCTTACAAAGCTGTACCCCATAACGTATCTAGTTTGTTTAACACAGGAACACTGTGGGAAAACTCAGTCGGGATGAACGGTGGCGAGGGCAACACAATGTTTAATGTTACACTTTCACGTGTTGACCAAAAAGGATATATTGAAAACTCAAGCTATGTGAAGAACAATATCAGCGCTGGCGGACAGACAAGCATCGGTAAACTTACAGTTGGAGCAAGTCTCGCTTATACAAGGTCCAAACAGATAGGTGGATTTATTGGGGGGCCTCAAAGCTTCTTATCACAGTGGGGCCGTACGTTTACAATGGCAAGGAACTGGGATATCAAAGGATGGCCTTCACAAGACAAAGCCGGCAATCAAATTGGATTTAATGACGGCCAATATACAAACCCAATCTGGGGCGCATACCATAATACAATTACTTCGATTGATGATCGTATAGTAGCCTCAGCCAGGGCCTCATATAGGTTCAATAGCACATTCAGGATTGACTATACTGCCGGTATAAATAGTTATGCTCTTTTCAGAGATCAGATCATCGACAAGTCTTCTTTAGGAGGTACCGATAATGCCTTAGGAAATATTATCGAAGTGGTTAACAGGACACAGGAAATACAATCTACACTTGTAGCCGTTTATACACCTAAGATCGGAACTAACTTCACTTTAGATGTAAAAATAGGTAACGATATAAACCAAAGAACAGGACGTAATCAACAGGTACAGGGCGTGAATTTTGTCATCCCCGGCATGTATAACCTTACTAATACTTCTACTCAGCGGTTTACCGCGGATGCAGTATCAAAAAGAAGAATAGTAGGATTCTTTGGTGATGTTTCTTTAGGGTATAAGAACTTTGCATTTTTAAATATAACGGGAAGAGAAGACCTTACTTCTACACTTCCGTATGAGAACGCTCAATATTTTTATCCAGGTGTTTCCGGTTCATTGATTTGGACAGATGCATTTAATCTCAGATCCAGTTGGTTAGATTATGGTAAAATTCGTGCGGGTTATGCGAAAGTAGGTAACGACGCTGCACCTCACCAGGAACCAATATTTAATCTTAATGCTGCAGGATTTTTGGGTCAACCTTTATTAGCAAGGGGTGGTGCCAGTTATGATCCGGATCTAACACCAGAGTTTACCAGGGAAATAGAAGTTGGTACTGAGATGCGTTTCTTAAAAAGAAGGATTGGTCTTGAACTTACCTATTACAATAAAAAATCTACTGACCTGATTTACGCTATTGGATTACCAAGCACCACTGGTTTCACATCTTTTTTCACCAACCTGGGTCAGATCCGTAATAAAGGATGGGAAGCTGCATTAGATCTCCGCCCTGTTTCAGGCAGAGAAATAGTATGGGATGTAAGAGCAATCTTCACCAAGAATGAAAACACAGTTGAGGAGCTAGTAACAGGTCTTACAAGAGATATAGTGGGTGGAAACAACTGGATCGAGGCCGGTTATCCATATGGTTATATAAGGGGCGGTCGTTCTGCCCGTGACGAGAATGGCAACTTGTTGATCAACCCACAAAACGGAGCACCATTTGTTGATCCGAATGATGACATGATCGGCGATCCAAATCCAGAATTCAAATTGGGAATTACCAATACTTTATCCTATAAAGGGTTTCAGTTGAGTGTTCTTTGGGACATGACAAAGGGCGGTGATTTATCTTCTGAAACTATTGTCTCAATGTTAGGAAGGGGTGTAACCCGCGATACTGAAGACAGAGAGAAGAGCCGCGTTATCGAAGGGGTTTACGGGAATCCTACGCCAGTTTTAGGTGCTGACGGCAAGAATCATTATGTACCATTACTGGTAGGTGGTAAACCTGTACCGAATCAAACAAGAATTACAACCAATGACCTGTTTTTCTCACCTACAGGTACAGGCGCAACGTTTGCAACCAACGGAGCAGCTGAATACGCTGTATTTGATGCTACCGTATACAGATTAAGAGAAATGGTCTTGGCTTATACGTTTCCTTCAAGTTTGGTAAATAAACTCCAGTTAACCGCCGTAACTTTTTCTGTAAGCGGCCGCAATCTTTGGTTCCTTGCTCCAAATACTCCGAAGTATATGAACATTGACCCGGATTTCAACTCTGTAGTTAATGCAAATACGCAGGGAATTGAGAGCGGAGGTGCGCCAAGTACGAGAAGGATCGGTGTTAACCTAAATATAACTTTCTAATCTTACCTAAATTTTTAATTATGAAAAGGAAAATGCGATTTATATACTTTTTTGCAGGGTTGCTAATGCTTGTAGCAGCGGCGCCAGGCTGCAAGAAATTTCTCGATGTAAATAAGAATCTTAACAGCCCCACCCCTGACAAGGCTTCGGTCTCGCTGTTGCTAAGCAGTGTAGAGAGGGCCCTTGCTAATAACATGGCGCTCGGAACAGGTCTTGGCAATACCATGTCTGTTTATACACACCAGATGACGGGCCGGGTTGCTGCCGACAGGTATGGTGCAGGTGCACAGGGATGGGATGGTATATACGCAGCTATTGCCAACCTCAATGTGATCATTAAAAACGGAACTGCCGAAACACGTTACAAGTACGCCGGTATTGCTAAAATCTTAAAGGCATACGCATTTAGTATCCTGGTAGATGTTTATGGCGATGTTCCTTTTTCGGAGTTCGATAAATTTCCGGAAATAAAACAACCTAAGTTTGATAAGGGTGTTGATATATATCCACAACTTTTTAAATTAATTGATGAAGGTATTGCTGATATAGATAATCCTGCGGCCAACGTTTCAAGCCCCGGCTCTGACGATTATATTTATAAAGGAAATCTTACAAATTGGAAAAAAGCCGCCAGGACTCTTAAACTTAAGTTATATACACAGGTAAGACTTGTTCAGAATGTACAAACCGAGATCAGAGCATTATTGGCTACTCCTGCAAATCTTATCAACTCGCAGGCTGAAAGTTTTATGATGCCTTATGGCCCTTTCGCTACTACTGATGACAGGCACCCTGCTTATGGAGATTACAACGCTACACAACGTGGAGGACAACTTTTTAGCCCCTGGTTATACGAGATCATGAAAGGAAGAAACGCTAATATTTTAAGCGGGAATCCCGATCCAAGGATTCCTTATTATATCTACAACCAGAAATCTCCAAATGCGCTGCCTGAAAACTGTACTGAATTTCGTGATGGTGGATTTATTTCCATTCTGTTTGGTTCAAACGGAAATTGTCGTGACGGTTCCAACAGTGCCACCTACTCCATTTTCGGAATATATCCTGCCGGTGGAAGATATGATGCCAATGAATTCAAAGCAATTAATGCGAACTCAGGTAATATAGCCCCAATAAATGCAGGCACAGGTGCACGGCCACATGAATTCATCACTTATGCAGACCGCCTTTATCTTGAAGCAGAACTGATCAATGTAGGGCTTGCTCTTGGCGATCAAAAAGCTGTATTTACCAGCGCTTTGAATGAATCTTTCAAACAAGTGGATTACATCATTGGTACTTTTATAAAGCCAGGCAACGCCGGAGCTCCTCAGGTTGTTCCATTGATTGATACAGCTGCAGCTACAGCTGTCTACAAAGCTGCGGTAATTGCTGCGTTTGATGCAGGCACTAATGCTAAGAAGCTGGAGCATATTATCACTCAAAAATGGATCAACAGGATCGAAAATCCAGTTGACAGCTATACTGATTACAGAAGAACCGGTTACCCTGTTTTGTTTGCCCCTGCACCCGTCGGTAATGTTACAAGTGTGACTGCTCCTGATGGAAAAGTTACGCCTGTATCAAACGACAGAAGGTATCCTTTGTCTTTGCCTTTCAATAACAATGAGATTGCATTAAACTCTAATGCACCACCTCAAAAAGTACCTGAAGACTATAAAGTATTTTGGGATAATTGATCGATATATTCTTAATAGTTAATTTAAAAATTGACAAGACATGAAAATTAAAAAAATATATATACTACTTGCCTTTGCTTTCGGCGCTACTACTGTTTTCTCAGGTTGTGAGAAGGATGATGGGGCCATCCCGTCAAGGGTTACGGTTGCCGAAGTGCCAACTGTTACAACTAATCTTGATCCAACAAGCCCTACAATCATTAACGTTTTGAACTCGACAACTTCTGCGACTTTCTCAGGTAAGTTTAAGGTCGACAATTATTTTCCTGGTACAACCCCGCCAACAAAAGTTGATATAGTAGTTAGAAAGAACAATTTCCATCCTGATGTGAATCCTAATGGTGTGGTTAATAATGGAAATGTAAAATTGTTCAAAGCCGGTGTTACTTCATTACCAGCAAATTTTACCGTTACCGCTGCGGAAATTGCCACTCTGTTCGGCACGCCTGTACAGGCTTATGACAATTATGATTTCGCACCTGATCTTTACGTTGGTGATAAAAAGTATGAGGCTTTCCCAACGACAGGGACAGGTGTCGGCACCGGACATGCTGGTCACCCACTCTATGGTGAGTTTGCCCGGTTTAGTGCACTATGCCAGGATGCTAATTTTCACGGGGGAAATTTTGAAGTGGTATCTGATGCTTTCCCCAATGGATTTACTGCAGGTCAGCCAGTTACCATTACAAGAGTTAGTGGAACGACATTTAAATTTGCATTTCCTAACGTTACGAGTCCTGTCGAAGTAACTTTTACTCTTGCTACCGCAACAGGTCGTGTTTCAATTGCAAGAACAAAGATTGGTAATGCATTTACCTGGGATCTTACGCAAACAAATCCAGCCGTAACTGTTACTTCAGCCGCTACCAATTTCCTCGAACCATGTGCGAGGATAATTAATCTTAATATTACTTACGCAAGTGATCAGAAACTTTTTCCAGGAACATATTTACTAAAACTAAGAAAGCTTTAAAGCAACTAATTTTTAGAGAGACTAATTCCAGCGGCTATTTCAGTAAATGAAATAGCCGTTTTTCTTTGGGCATCGATCATTATGGAATGGAAAAATTCAGCGCCTTTATTATTTCGGGTATTAATCATGCAGGACTACTATTAAACCAGGTACCTTTTAGCTTGATTTTTATCAGAGCTTTATTTCATCTTCATTCTTATCAAAGAATTTGAATTCAATAAGATGATAATTGGTATTTGCCTTTAAGTGAAGCTTTTTGCCATACTTTCTTTTCCATTTGGAAAACTTTGACCAAAGCCATCCTTTAGAAAGGTAAGCATGTACAATTGGATTAACTACCAGGGTAAGATTGTTATGCTGGTGAGTAAACAAATAGCTTAAATTCTTTTCAATGTCATCTTCAAGAATAATAGTGGACGAAATTTTTCCAGTGCCACTACAACTTGGACAAACTTCCTGCGTATTGATATTCATCTCCGGTTTCATCCGCTGGCGGGTGATTTGCATCAATCCGAATTTTGAGATCGGTAATACAGCATGTTTAGCCCTGTCAGGCAACATGAATTTTTCCATTGCTTCCATCAGCTTCTTTTTGTTTTCCGGAAGCTTCATATCAATAAAATCAACAACAATGATCCCACCGATATCTCTTAGGCGAAGTTGTCTCGCAATTTCATCTGCGGCTTCGAGGTTTGTTTCCAGTGCATTTTGCTCCTGGTTATTACTTACACTTTTATAGCCACTGTTTACATCTATTACATGCAGCGCTTCTGTATGTTCGATAATAAGATATGCGCCGCTATTAAGGTTTACAGTTTTTCCAAATGAAGCCTTGACCTGTTTGGTTATTCCAAAAGAATCAAAAATAGGAGAACCATTCTGATAAAAAGAAACTATATCTGCTTTTTCAGGAGCAATTCGTTGAATATAAGATCTAGCATCCTGGTAAATATTACGATCATTAACGACGATCTTATTGAAATCTTCATTAAGTAAGTCACGAAGGATGCTGGTAGTTTTTGTTTGTTCGCTTAATATTTTGGCAGGAGCAACAGCGCTTCTAAGATTTGTTTGGATCGCTTTCCATGTTGCCACAAGGTCCGTCAGATCTTCGTGAAGTTCAGCGGTTTTTTTTCCTTCAGCCGCTGTCCTTACGATCACGCCGAAATTTTTTGGTTTGATTGCCTCGACTATCTTTTGCAGCCGCTTCCTTTCTTCTGAAGAGTGAATTTTTCTTGAAACGGCGACTATATTATTAAAAGGAGTAATGACAACAAACCGACCCGGCAATGATATTTCACAGCTTAACCTTGGTCCTTTTGCAGCAATTGGTTCTTTTAAAATTTGAACAAGGATATTGGGTTTACCTCCCAGCACTTCATTGATCTTTCCTGTTTTTATTATCTCACTCTCATTTTCAAAATTCCCAAAGTCAGCAAGCACTTCTCCTTTATGAATGATAGAAGACTGTGTAAATTTTAGAAGCGATTTTGCATACGGACTCAGGTCAGTGTAATGAAGAAAGGCATCTTTTTCAAACCCTACATCCACAAAAGCAGCATTCAATCCCGGGATCAACTTTTTTACTTTCCCAAGATACAGATCGCCGACAGCAAAACGGGCATCGCTTTTTTCGTTATGAAGCTCTACGAGTTTTTTATCTTCAAGCAGGGCAATCTCAACACCCTGCGGCGCAGCATTTATGATCAGTTCTTTGTTCAAAACTTTATGGCTTTTACTATGCCACTTGCCGGTAATTAATACTGGTTCGTGTTAAACCGTGATAGATCCGTTTAATGGTTGGATAGGTGATTTGGGAAAAATTGATGGGGTAAATTGATCCGAAAACGGCAGCAACCAGTTGACCATGAAAGAACGGTATATAAAGTTTATAAGTATAGAGAAAGTCCTTGAAAGGATGCCAGCTATTTTATAAACTTTACATACTATTTATTCTTTTTCTTATGACGGTTCTTTCTAAGTCTTTTTTTACGCTTATGCGTCGCCATTTTATGGCGTTTCCTTTTTTTACCAGAAGGCATACTTCAGAATTTTTTTAAATTAAGTTTATTAATAAGGTTTATTTTTTCAATTCTTCTATTCGTTTTTCCAATGCTGTTTTTAAGTCAGGATTGTCTGTGACTGACAAGGCATTGGAATACCACTTGATAGCGCTCGCTTTATCTGCTTTTCTTTCATAAACCTCGGCTATCATCAATACGGCTTCAAGGTTATCAGGTTGCAAAACAAGGACTTTTCCAAAACGATCAATAGCTTTATCGTATTGTCCTGAAATAAATGAACCGTGGCCTAAAACCATTTGGGCATAAATGTTAGTGCTGTCTCTTTCAACCACTTGCCTCACCTTTGATATCCCTTCCATGGGATTGTCGGCAATATTTCCAAATATGTAACAAGCACCCAATCCAACAATTGTCGAATCGTTTTTATCATTAAGCCTCAAAGATCTTTCAAATAGGTCTTTTGCCTGTAAGGCTTTCCATTTCCTTAGTTGATCATTTTGCTCATTGCGCAAGTTCTCTAAAAACAAATGGGCAGCAAAGGTGAGTGATTTTTCCGAATTTTCCAAT
>CBFGXP010000067.1:0-17459 GCA_965652775.1 uncultured bacterium | reverse complement strand
CATTGCCCTAATCTGCAAACAAAAACGAAATGAGTTTTAATTCAGAATTTGAAAAATATGCGGTAAAGCACCGCGGTATTTCCAGCAACACACTCCACGGTTATGCAAGTCAGCTTGTGACCGGCCTTACTCCGAACATTATTGAAGAACGTCCGATGAATGTCGCTGTAATGGATGTGTATAGTCGTCTTATGATGGACCGGATAATTTTCCTTGGTTACCCTATCAATGATGAAGTGGCAAATATTGTAACCGCCCAGCTTCTGTTCCTCGATTCTACTGACCGTACAAGAGACATTAATATGTATGTGAACAGCCCGGGTGGAAGTGTGTACAGCGGATTGGGTGTGTATGATACCATGCAATATGTAACGCCTGATGTGGCTACGATCTGTATTGGGGTGGCTGCATCGATGGCTTCAGTATTACTTGCTGCAGGCACAAAAGGTAAAAGAGCTGCATTAAAACATGCCAGAATAATGATGCATCAACCAAGTGGCGCCATTGGCGGACAGGCAAGCGATATCGAAATTACTGTAACCGAAATAAGAAAACTGAAAGCTGAGCTATACGATGTAATAAATTATCATTCAGGAAAAGACGTAAAACAGATTGAAGCGGATTTTGACCGTGATCGGTGGATGACTGCTCCGGAAGCAAAAGAATATGGGTTGGTGGATGAGGTGCTGTTGATCAATCCAAGAAAGCAGAAGAAAGACTAATGAACCCCTGTCCCTTAACGAAGCAACTTAGCTTGAGCAGTGAAGTAATTATTGAAATGCTTATAATCAAAAACAAAAAACTTAAATCGATAAACTAATCATATGAACAGACAGAATTTTCAATTTAAAGGATGGAGAAACGATGAGGAGGAAGAAGAAGAAAAGGAAAGAGAAGATAAGAGAGATGAACTCCAGATGTTGAACAAAAAATTAGAACGTTATTTCTTTGACAGAAGAGAAGTATACCTGTGGGGAGTAGTTGATGATAAATCGGCAAAAGAAGTAGTGTCCAAATTTCTTTTGCTTGATGCGGATAAACCTGGTGAGGAAATAAAGTTTTATATCAATAGCCCCGGTGGGGTGGTAACAAGTGGAATGGTGATGTATGACACAATGCGAATGATGAAATCGCCGGTAAGTACAATTTGTATGGGCCTGGCCGCTTCAATGGGTAGCATTTTATTAAGCGGTGGGGTGAAAGGAAAACGTTTTATATATCCACATGGAGAGGTAATGATCCACCAACCTTCATTGGGTGGTTTTATTCGCGGGGTAAGTGCAGACCTGGAAATACAGGCTGTGCAGACCAAAAAAGTGAAAGAGATCGGTGCTAAGATACTGGCCCAGAATTGTGGCAAAACCATGGAACAGATCATGAAAGATTTTGACCGCGACTATTGGATGGATGCAAAAGAGGCGATAGAATATGGAATTGTGGATGGGATCGTGGAAAAAATATAAAAAGCTCGCTGGCAGGACCTTAACAACCGTTTACAAAATAAATCCGCCTCTCTCGGGGTGGATTTATAATTTTGCAGATTACATTGCGTTAAACCCCATATTGAAATAAAATGGCAAAAAACCCTTTACACTGTTCTTTTTGCGGCCGTAACCGTGACGAGGTGAAGATCCTTATCGCCGGCCAGGAAGGACATATTTGTGAAAACTGCGTGGAGCATGCCCGTGAGATCATCGAGCAGGAACTGATGACCAAAGATGACAGAACTCCTTCTTCATTCAAATTGACTGTAAAGAAACCTGTTGAGATAAAAAAGTTCCTTGATGAGTATGTGATCGGGCAGGATGAAGCTAAGAGAGTACTATCGGTTGCAGTTTACAATCATTATAAGAGATTACAACAAAAACCGGTTGAATCAGCCGGTGATGTCGAGATCGAAAAAAGCAACATTATCATGGTCGGAGAAACAGGCACAGGTAAAACCTTGCTTGCTAAAACTATTGCCCGCCTGCTGAATGTTCCTTTTGCCATTGTGGATGCTACCGTATTTACAGAAGCTGGTTATGTTGGTGAAGATGTTGAAAGTATTCTCACAAGGTTGTTGCAGGTTTGTAATTATGATGTACCTGCTGCTGAACGGGGCATTGTGTACATTGATGAAATAGATAAGATTGCCCGCAAAGGCGATAACCCATCCATTACCCGCGATGTAAGCGGTGAAGGTGTGCAGCAGGGAATGCTGAAATTATTAGAGGGCACGGATGTATTGGTTCCACCACAAGGCGGACGTAAGCACCCGGAACAAAAGCTCATCAAGATCAACACCCAAAATATACTTTTCATTTGTGGCGGAGCCTTCGATGGTATTGATAAAGTGATTGCACGCAGGGTGCAAACGAATACGATTGGTTTCAATGTAGATAAAGAGCTGCAGGATTCCATGAAGAAAAACCTGCTGCGTTATGTAAATGCTCCCGACCTGAAAAGTTTTGGATTGATACCGGAATTGCTGGGTCGCTTACCTGTGGTAACACATCTTGATCCGTTGGATGCGCCAACCCTTCGTGCTATTCTTACAGAGCCAAAGAATGCATTGATAAAACAATATAAAAAACTATTCGAGCTGGAAGGTATCAACCTTAGTATCGATTCTCCCGTTCTTGATTTCATGGTAGAAAAAGCAGTGGAATATAAATTAGGTGCCCGTGGGCTTCGCAGTATCTGTGAAAGCATTTTGACGGATGCCATGTTTGAGCTACCAAGCACTAATGAAAAAGTCTTTATGCTGGATATTGAATATGCGAGAAGGAAGTTTGAAACAAGTAAGATCAGTTTATTAAAAGTGGCTTAATCAAAATCAAAAGTAAAAAGTCAAAAATCAAAAATATATACCCCTGTTTAAGGGGTTTTTTATTTCTCTGTTTCTACTTTTGAATTTTTAGTTTTTAATTTATAAATATGAAAGAATTGATCGATCGTTTAGTTGCAACCGGCTTAACCGAACAACAAGCCTATAAAACCGTTGAAGTTGTAAAAGATTTTGCCAAGGAAAAATTTCCAATTTTTGCCGGAGCTATTGATAAGATGTTTGATAAATATAAACCGAAGGATGATGATGATTTTTTAGATGGATAATTTTCATTATTAAAAAAACCCCGAGAATCCCGGGGTTAGTAAATGGGTACTATTTGGTTTTTCCAGAACAGACCAAGTCACATTGTACTTAGCCTTACCATCCAAAATATCTTTCTCCCTTCTCCTTGAGGAGAAGGGCCGGGGTTGAGGTCAGCTGCAACCAAGGCTATTACCACAATTCAAACATTTGTAACAAGTGCCGCTGCGTACTGTTATATGTCCGCATGTATTACAAGCCGGTGCATCACTTTGCATTCCTTTGTTGGCTGCACTCATGGCATCAATATTTGATTCAGCTTTGGTGCTTACTGCTCTGTGTGCTTTTACCGGCTGACCATTGCTTACCACGCTTACTACTCTTACACTTGAAAGCTCAGGTTCTTTAGCATACTCAAGGCTCGTAGGAATATCGTCCCAATCATCAGCACCTGTATTTAATACTTCAGGTTTATCCAATACATGCACAAGGTCAGTTCTTCCTAAATATTCATAACCTAATGCACGGAAAATAAAGTCTACGATGGATGTTGTTGATTTAATATTCGGATGCTCAACAAATCCTGCAGGGTCAAATTTGGTGAATACAAATTTCTCTACGTACTCTTCTAATGGCACGCCGTACTGCAAACCGATAGAGATAGCGATCGCAAAACAGTTTGACATACTACGCATAGTGGCTCCTTCCTTTGCCATGTCAATAAAGATCTCTCCTAATGTGCCATCACTGTATTCGCCGGTGCGGAGGAAGATAGCCTGGCCGTTGATCTTTGCTTTCTGGGTAAAGCCCCTTCTCTTTGCTGGCAACGTACGACGCTCAACAATGCTTGCCAGTTTACGCTTCAGTTTTGTGTCTGGTGAAGCCTGTACTCTTTTTTGTACTTCTTCAAATAGCTCTTCAACGGTAAGTTTGCTTAAATCAACAATGTTGGAATCCGGTTGCTGATTAATCACTACTGACTCCTGATTACCGACTCCTGACTCCTTGCTTTCCTCTGTTTTCTTTTTCTTATCGGACTTATTGCTAAGCGGCTGCGACAACTTAGAACCATCACGATACAATGCATTTGCTTTTAATCCTAATTGCCAGCTCAGCAAATAGGCGCTGGCAATTTCATCTACCGTAGCTTCATTAGGCAGGTTGATGGTTTTGGAAATAGCGCCACTGATAAAAGGTTGTGTGGCGCCCATCATGCGGATGTGGCCATTGGCATGAATAAACCGCTGGCCTTTCTTTCCACATTTGTTGGCACAGTCAAAAACGGGCAAATGTTCTTCTTCCAGGTGAGGAGCTCCTTCAAGCATACCGGTACCGCATACATAATCATTAGCAGCATCAATTTGTTCATCGCTGAAACCCAGCGCTTCGAGTAGGCTCCACTCAAAGTCATTATATTGTTCAGGTGTAAAGCCAAGGCGTTGCAGGCACTCTTCACCCAATGTATATTTATTAAAAACAAAACCAATTTCAAATGCAGAAGCAACGGCGGCATCCAATCTTTTTATTTCATCAGCAATAAATCCTTTTTCGCTTAAAGATTGATGATTGATAAATGGCGCCCCTGCAAAAGAAGCGGTACCAACCGCATATTTAATAATTGAATCAGTTTCTTTTTCACTGTATCCAAGATTTCTTAGCGCAGATGGAACTGATTGATTGATGATCTTGAAATAACCACCGCCCGAAAGCTTCTTAAATTTTACCAGGGCGAAATCCGGCTCAACACCTGTTGTATCGCAATCCATCACAAGTCCGATCGTTCCAGTTGGCGCAATAACTGTTGCCTGGGCGTTACGGTAACCATATTTTTCACCCAGCTCAACTGCATCATCCCATGCTTTGCATGCCGCAGTTAATAAATAAGCAGGGCAATATTGGGCTTTGATACCTTGTGGTTTTAAACTTAATCCTTCATAATTGTCTGCATCATATGCAGCAAGCCGATGATTGCGCATTACACGCAGCATATCTTCCCGGTTCTCTTCATATCTGGGGAAAGTACCAAGCACCTGCGCCATCTCTGCAGATGTTTTATAAGAAATGCCAGTCATGATTGCTGTTAATGCTCCAGCTATACCTCTTGCTTCTTCACTATCATATGAAATGCCGCTAACCATTAATAATGTACCAAGGTTAGCATACCCTAAACCAAGCGTTCTGTATTCATAACTCAACTGGGCGACGTCTTTACTGGGAAACTGCGCCATCAAGACCGAAATTTCCAATACAACGGTCCACAGTCGGCAATTGTATTCATAACCTTCAACGTCAAACAGATTCTTTTCACTATCATAAAACTTCATCAGGTTAGCCGAAGCCAGGTTACACGCCGTGTTATCTAAAAACATGTACTCGCTGCAGGGATTTGAAGCATTGATACGGCCACCTTTGGGACATGTATGCCACTCATTAATAGTAGTGTCATATTGTGTACCCGGATCAGCACAACGCCATGCAGCATAAGAGATCTGGTTCCACAATTCTCTTGCAGGAATTTTTTTCATCACTCTTCCGTCCATTCTTCCTTTTAATTCCCATTCACCATCTTCCTGCAACACTTTAAAAAACTCGTTAGGAATGCGAACTGAGTTATTTGAGTTTTGTCCACTTACAGTTTTATATGCTTCCCCTTCATAATCGCTGGCATAACCCGCAGAGATCAGGGCTGCTACTTTTTTTTCTTCTTCCATCTTCCAGTTAACAAACTCAACTATTTCGGGGTGATCAAGATCAAGGCAAACCATTTTGGCAGCACGACGTGTAGTACCGCCACTTTTAATAGCACCGGCAGCACGATCACCGATCTTTAAGAAGCTCATTAAGCCAGATGATGTACCTCCACCACTGAGTTTTTCCCCTTCGCCTCTTAAATGAGAAAAGTTTGTACCAACGCCGGAGCCATACTTAAATATTCTTGCCTCACGAACCCAGAGATCCATAATACCGCCTTCATTTACCAGGTCATCGCTAACACTTAATATAAAGCATGCATGTGGCTGAGGGCGTTCGTATGCAGACGTAGATTTCTTTAATTCACCGTCAACCTGGTCAACATAATAATGACCTTGTGGCTTTCCTTTTATACCATAGCTTTCATACAAGCCGGTATTGAACCATTGCGGGCTGTTTGGCACACACATCTGATCAAGTATAGAATAAACGAGCTCTTCATAAAAAACCTGTGCATCTTTTTCCGTAGCGAAGTAACCATAACGTTCACCCCACACTCTCCAGCAATTGGCCATACGATGTGCAACTTGCTTTGCTGAAGTTTCCCGACCGAGACTTCCATCAGGCTGTGGTACGCCTGCTTTACGAAAATACTTTTGGGCAAGTATATCGGTAGCGATCTGGCTCCATTGTTTTGGCACTTCAACATTCGTCATTTCAAATACAACTTCACCACTTGGATTTCGAATCACTGAAGTACGATAATCGTATTCAAACAGATCAAATACATTCACATCTTCACGAGTGAAGCGACGAGGGAACTGCAAACCGCTTTTAGCGGAAGCTTGTTTTTTAATGGGCATAGTAAGTAAAGATTTTGTCGGTTCTTGGTTGAGCCTTCTTTGGGGGAAGGTGTTAACGAAAATATTTTTATATAAATGAATTTCAAACCCTCAAATATCAACACAATGTGGAAAAGGGAAGTGAAAAATTTGCTAATGCAGCGTAGTAGCACGTTTCAGGATTTTTGCACAACTGATATCATTTTTATATCAAAAAAAATTTTGGTAAATCAATCCAAGATATGTAGCATCTCGTTTCTCCTATGAAAACAATATTTAATATAGGTTTTTATAGAATGTGTGGATTAAATTCCCAATGAAATGATTAAATTTAAATCTATTGTTCAACCTTTTTACGTTGTTTTCCTATTATAAATCTATTATTATTAAAAAGCATAAAAAGACGAAAAGTTTTTGCATTTTTGCAATTGTAATAAGCCCGAATGAAGCAAGGAATTTACCAATCGCTACAGCTTAGAAAAAAGGAAGGAAAAAAATCTTTTGCCGTTCTTATTGATCCGGACAAAGTGAATTCTTCCCTGCTGAATGAATTAATTGATCTTTCGCTTACTGCCAAAGTAGATTATTTTCTTGTTGGCGGCAGTTTGGTTATCAGCAATCATCTTGATGAAGTAGTGCAGTACATTAAAGCCCATTGTAAGATACCCGTCATCCTGTTTCCCGGCAGTCCCAACCAGGTAAGTAAGTATGCGGACGCCTTATTGTATCTTTCGTTGATCTCAGGAAGAAATGCTGAATTATTGATCGGGCAGCATGTAGTATCTGCTCCTTTTGTAAAAATGAGCGGCCTTGAAATCATGCCCACGGGTTATATGGTTGTTGATGGCGGTGCCCCAACTACCGTTTCATATATCAGCAATGCGTCTCCAATTCCTGCAGATAAAAATGAAATTGCAATGTGTACCGCAATGGCTGGTGAGATGCTTGGAATGAAACTGATCTACATGGATAGCGGCAGCGGCGCTAAAAGAGCTATCAGTGAAAGCATGATCGAATCGGTTGCAAAAAATATTGAAGTTCCCTTGATTGTCGGCGGTGGGATCACAAATCCTGAGAAAGCTTATCTCAATTGCAAAGCAGGCGCTGATGTAATCGTTGTCGGTAATGCGATCGAGAAAGACGCTTCATTAATTAAAGAGATGGCGGCTGCGATACATTCTGTTCCTGTCAAAATATAGTTTTAGATTAACGATTATAGATTTCGGATTTATTAATCTGCCCATAAAATTTATCTTAAGTCTTCCACATTTACTCTTGTAGGCGAATCCTTTCCCGCAACTATACTTCTTGAAGCCAGTGCAATTGATTTAATGATCATCGTCATGTTTTCCATATCAAGCGTTTCTACATGATCACTTGGTTTATGGTAATGTGGCTCATTTTCCATTTTAGCTGTAGAGATAGTATGTGCAGGCACTCCCAGTCTTGCCAGTGTTGCATTGTCTGAACGATAAAAAAGATCCTGTTGCGGATAGGGATCAGGATGAAAAGTGAAACCGGTTCCTTCTAAATTCTTTTGCATGATGGTTCCCATATCTGTCCTTTCATAACCTGTTATAAAGGCAGAGTTCTTACCCCATTTACTTTCGGTACCTATCATTTCAATATTGAACATCGCCATCACTTTTGCAGGATCAAATTGTTTTGAAAAATATTGTGAACCAAAGCCACCACTCTCCTCTGCCGTAAAAGCTGCAAATACAATTGTTCTTTCATTATTTCCTAATGCTTTGAAATACTTTGCCAGCATGATGACCGCAGTTGTGCCTGCTGCGTCATCATTTGCTCCATTATAAATAGAATCGCCATTGACGGGGGCCCTTATTCCTATATGATCATAATGCGCGGAGAAGATCACATATTCATCCTTCTTTGATTTACCCGGCAATATACCAACCACATTTGCCAGCTTCTGTTCAGTTATTTCATGACTGGCTTCAACCGTAAATGTTTTTGGGTCTGTTGTTGTCAATATAAACACAACACTGTTGTCCATTTTAAACATTGCTCTTTTCAACCCTGTAAGACGAGCGAAATTCTTTGAAAAACTGGTATCTACCAGCACTATATAATTTTTCCCTGAACGAACATACTTCACTGCTTCAGTTTGAAAATTCTTTCCGGCTTCGAGTTTTACTTTTTCATAACCAGACTTTTCATTTATAGAAAGTCCTGGCTGGGAAGTAATAACTATCACATTTTTAAAATCGATTTGGTCGTTATCAAACGTTGCAGAACCACTTACAAATTTTGGGGTCACCATAGTAAACTCCTGCCTGAAACCCGTTTGTCCACTTGCGGTTTGCAATCCCGCTTTCTTAAATTCTTCGGCGATAAAATCTGCGGCTTTATCTATTTCAGGACTGTAGATCCGTCGGCCTTTCATGTCATCTGCAGCTAACACTCGCTCAATTCTTTCAACTTCTTTAGCATTGAAAATAGCTTCAGCATTTTGTCCAAAAACAAAAAAGGTTGTTGCGATGAACAACCCAGTTACTAGTATTTTTTTCATCTGTCTTTTTATTCTATTGTTAAATTGTTGAATTGCTAAATTGTTTAAAAATCTCCATAACAACAATTAAACAATTTAGCCATTTGACCATTTAGAGGCTCATCATTTCTTTAAACTTTACCGTTTGGCGGCGACTTACTTCAATCTTTTCGCCACCTTTTAACTCCAGCAGCAAACCGCCATTGAAATAAGGCTCGATCTTTTCGATCATTCGGAGATTCACGATATGTTTTCTGTTTGCCCGGAAAAACGTTTTCGGGTCCAATCTTTCTTCCAGTGCATTCAGTGATTTAAGAATAAGAGGTTTGTTAGATGCAAAAAATACTTTAGCATAGTTCCCCACACTTTCAAACAACCTGATATCTGATAATTTCACGAACCAGCAACGTTCTCCATCTTTTACAAATACCTGGTCCGCTTCCGTTAAGATAGATTGGTTAAAGTTTTCCGGTACTATATGATTCTCTTTTGTTTCAGCAACATGCAGTTTTTGCATTGCATCGGCAAGTCTCTTCGGCTCTATCGGTTTCAGTAAATAATCCAGCGCATTTACTTCAAATGCTTTTAATGCATATTCATCATAGGCCGTTGTGAAAATAACATGCGGCGCTCTTTCTAATTCTGCAAGCATGTCAAAGCCTGTTTTTCCCGGCATTTGAATATCTAAAAAAACGAGATCAGGTTGAAGTGTATCGATCTTATTTATTCCTTCATCAGCATTCGCCGCTTCGTCCACTACTTCGACCTCAGGATAATCCTGCAAAAGTTTTCTTAATTCAGTTCTGGCGAGTCGTTCGTCGTCTATTATTATTGCTCTCATGTAGGATGATTTATATGCTCATTTGTACAGGAAGCAGAACCCTTGCTTCCACTATTTCCGATGTTAATTGTTTAATGCTGAACCGTGCATTTTCTCCATAAAGAAGACTTAACCTGTTCAATGTACTAGGTAAACCAAACCCCTCACCTTTTGCAGTTCCATTTACCAGTTTACCGGTGTTTTGCACGGCAAGCTCATGATAACGGTCTTTAAAATCAGAAACAATTTTGATCTTTCCACCGCTGATCTGTTTGCTGATGCCATGCTTAATTGCGTTCTCAACGAGGGTTTGCAGCATCATGGGCGGCACTGGTTGGTCCAGCGTATCTTCATCGATCTCATATTCCACACGCAGCCGGTCTTCAAATCGCATATTCTCCAGTGCAAGGTAATCTTTCACAATGTTCAATTCTTTTTCCAGTGAAACCGATTCAAGCTTGTCTGTTTGCATGCTGCTGCGTAAAATATTGCTGAGTTCAGTGATCGCATTTCTTGCCCTGTTAGGATCTTCATCGATCAATGCACGGATACCGTTGAGCGAATTAAAAATAAAATGCGGATTGATATGTGCTTTGATGGTTTTTAATTCCAATTCTTTTACCAAAGCTTCAAGCTTCAATGTATCAAGTTGCTGCTTCTGGCTCTTGGTAATAAAATGGTACATGAAATAGATCAGGTTCCAGATAAAGAACAACGTGAACATTGAAAATGCCCCGCTCAACACGAGCAAAAAGAAATTATCCTTAAATGCTCTTTCAGTTTTGTTTTGCAACTCAAACTGCATCAATAAAAGATTTTCAAGCGTGGACGCAGTAAATGCAAGCACCAATGTGACAAGTATAAAAATAATAAGTTGATGTTCGAGTCTTTTTTGAAGCAGGTTAAATCCAATGATGATATACCGCATCAGGTGCGATAATACAAACCCCGTAACTACAAAAATGACAAGCCTCCAATAAAAATCACTTCTTTCCTGCGATGTACCCAGTTTATCAAAAGAGTACGCAAAGAAGATATTGATCAGGGCAAACAATCCCCAGCCACACAACTGGAAGAGCCAATACCTCTTATTCTTTGACATAGCGGCGGTAAATATAAGTTCAAAATTAAAAGTTTCATTCCCCTTTGTCATCCCCTTTTGATTAGTGGCAAATAGGCCAGCTAAATGGAAAGATGCACCGGGGTAAAACAATTTTATGACAGTTTTGTTAAAATACAGAATAAACTTCCTAAAACATTAATTTTACATCGTAAATACAACACATGCAGATTATACCAGGACCCCTTTTGCAAACTATTAATTCGCCCGATGATCTGAAAAAACTCTCCCGTGAAAAGCTTCACCAGGTTTGCGATGAACTGCGTCAGTATATTATTGATGTGGTAAGCGTTCATGGCGGTCATTTTGGAGCGAGTCTTGGTGTGGTTGAGTTAACTGTGGCGTTACATTACATTTACAATACCCCCTATGATCAGCTCGTGTGGGATGTTGGCCATCAGGCATATGGACATAAAATCCTCACCGGTCGTCGCGATAATTTCCCAACAAACAGAAAATATAAAGGATTAAGTGGTTTTCCCAAAAGAAGTGAAAGTGAGTATGACACTTTTGGTGTTGGTCATTCTTCTACGTCCATATCAGCCGCATTAGGCATGGCAATGGCGGCTAAATATCAGGGTCAGCATGAAAGAAAAGTAGTTGCTGTAATTGGTGACGGCGCGATGACGGCCGGTCTCGCCTTCGAAGGGCTCAATCATGCTGGTGTTGCCGACGCAGATTTATTGATCGTGCTCAACGATAACTGCATGAGCATTGACCCGAACGTGGGTGCTTTAAAGGAATATTTAACAGATATCACCACCTCCCCAACCTATAATAAGCTTCGTGATGAAGTTTGGAACCTGTTAGGAAAATTACCTGTAGGAAAAAAGTTTTCCAGGGATATGGCATCAAAGCTTGAAGCTGGTATGAAAGGAATGGTAAGTAAAAGCAGTAACCTTTTTGAAGCATTGAATCTTCGCTACTTCGGTCCTATTGATGGACACAATATTACGAAGCTGGTTGATACCTTAAAAGATCTTAGAAATATTCCTGGTCCAAAACTATTACACATAGTTACTGTAAAAGGAAAAGGATATGACCTGGCAGAAAAAGATCAAACAAAATGGCATGCTCCCGGTTTGTTTGATAAGGTAACCGGTGAAATACATAAAAAGAAATTCGAGCTGCCACAACCACCAAAATACCAGGATGTTTTTGGCTATACAATTATTGAGTTAGCAGAAAAAAATGATAAGATATTTGGTATTACGCCAGCAATGCCATCGGGTTCTTCATTAAAATATATGATGGAAAAAATGCCACATCGTGCATTTGATGTTGGTATTGCCGAGCAACATGCGGTAACGCTTAGTGCAGGCATGGCCACGCAAGGAATGAAAGTGTTTTGCAATATTTATTCTTCTTTCATGCAAAGGGCCTATGACCAGGTGGTGCATGATGCAGCGATACAAAATCTGCCGGTGATCTTTTGCCTGGACAGGGCAGGATTAGTTGGTGATGATGGTCCGACACATCACGGTTGCTATGATATTCCTTATATGCGTTGTATCCCAAATATGATCGTAAGTGCGCCGATGAATGAAAGTGAATTGCGCAACCTGATGTACACTGCACAACTGGAATCCACGAAAAATCCATTTGTGATCCGTTATCCGCGTGGTGAAGGTGTAATGCCTGAGTGGAAAACGGAAATGAAAGAAATTAAGATTGGAACAGGAAGGAAATTAAAAGATGGAAACGATATTGCTATTCTTTCTTTTGGTCATCCCGGAAATTTTGCAGCAGCAGCGATTCGTGATCTTAAAAATGACGGTTTGAATCCTGCTCATTATGATATACGCTTTGTAAAACCCCTGGATGAAAAAATGCTTCACGAAGTATTCAGCAAATTTGAAAAAATAATTACGGTGGAAGATGGAACCATTGTTGGTGGTTTCGGTTCTGCTGTGCTTGAATTCATGAATGAGCATAATTATAAAGCTGAAATAAAAATGCTCGGTATCCCCGATCGTCTTGTAGAACATGGCACTCCCAAAGAACTTCACCGTGAATGCGGTTATGATACACAGGCGATAAAAGAAACAGTATTAGAAATGATGAAGGGCAAGGTTTCAGTGTCTTCTCCAGTTTTAGGATAACCTTATTTGCTCAACCATTCATCTCAATTATTCATTCCTGCTCGTCTTGGCTTTATCCTGATTATAAGAATGAACAAAAGATCATTGTGTTCCACACGTTGAAGGAAATGGAAGAGATGCCGGAAGAATATTCTTTTGCCAGGGTTCACAGCTCTTATGTGTCAACCTGCAGGAAGTAAATAAATACATCAAAGGCGAGGACGGTTACCTGGTGTTAAATGATGGAAGTACTGTAAATGTTTCTGCCAGCAGGAAAAAATTATTGCTGGCAAAGTTGCAGCCGGGAAAGATGTAAACTGTGGTTGATCACAGTTAATAAATTGCTTTTTGGTTAATTCCTAATTGGCATCATCCAAACTTTAAATTATATTGATAAGACTTCTGTAAGCAACCCTCTTTCCGCCTTATACTATTGAGACTTCGCGTTATTCCTGTTTAGTAGCACCAATTTTATAAATCGAGCATAAGTAATCATGAATAAAATCAAGCCCCCGTTTTAGGGTAACACGAAACATGATCCACCCGGCAACAACAGATATCATAGAATTACTGAAACAAGTTGTGAGCATGCTTCAGCCTTTTGCCCAATCGCATGGCACCGGCTTGAGGTTTGAATCAAAAGAAAAAAATTTTGTGTTGCTCTTCCGTCCCGACCTGGTGATCCATGATCTGACAAACCTTATCTGTCATATCATTAGTTATACCCCACAGGAAAACACGATCACAATAATAGCAGATAAGAATGCAGGGGAGTTTAAGATAACACTCGTAAATACGGGTATTAATCTTTCGCCGGTTACCGAGATCACCCGGTCATGCCAGCACCAGGTAAGTGTAAATGGCGATAAGGAACACAAGCAAACCTGGTTCTCCTTTACGCTGCCGGTAACAATCGAGAAAGAACAGGAGAAAGACAATAACCCGGTCGAGCCGGTTAATAAAAAGATCATACCCGATTATTACAATGAAATAAGAAACCGGCTTCGTTCTCATTTTTCAAAAGCCGATACTCTTGTAGCGCAGTTATCAATCCTTTATCCGAAAGAAGCTGCGTTTTTACAAAAGATAAATGCAGTGATAGTTGCCAACCTGGAAAATGAGCTCTTTGACAGTACAGTATTGAGCAGGGAAATGAACATGAGTCGTACACAACTTTTCCGTAGGTTAAAACCATTGATACAACAGCCTCCGGCGAAGTATATAAAAAGTATTCGTCTGCAAAAAGCAAAGGAGTTGCTGGAGACAACAGATATTACTGTCGGAGATGCTGCATTCAAAACAGGGTTTCAAACGCAAAGTCATTTCACCAAAGCATTCATGGAAAGTTTTGGTTTCAGGCCTTCGGCTATCAAAAGAAAAAACGGTCATGCAACAAATGAATAAAAATTTGCAACAAACCCGTTAACACATCGCTTAACGACACAAGTATATTTGATAAAACTTTTAATATGGAACAGTTACAAAAAAACAAAGAATTCATAATTGAATACTTCAATGCAGTCAGCGGAGTAAAAAAGACAAGAGAACTCCTGGAAAAATATTTATCAGATAAGCACCTGGTAGAACATATTGAGTTTTTCGACTCGGTTTTTCCCTCCTATGAGATTTTTGCCGATGAAATGACGGCTGAAGGCAACCGTGTTGTAGTGCGGGCAAGAATCAAAGGCCGGCATGAAGGAGAATTGAATGGCATTCCTCCCACCTATAAAAATATAGAATTTCCTTTTTCCATTGGGTACGAAATTGAAAATAATAAGATAGTAAGCCATTGGCTGATCGCCGACCAAATGCTGCTGATGGAACAATTGGGAGTGATGAATGCGGTGAGCTAAGATCTTTTTGTTTTACATAATAACCATGTACAATTTATAAACCACTTTCACCTAAAAAAAATTTTATGAGCCAACAATCAAAAAACAAAGAATTTATAATTGAGTACTTCAATGAGTTCAGCGGTAAAGAAAAGCCAAGACAGCTGGTGGAAAAATACGTGAGTGACGAAGCCCTTATTGAGCATATTGATTTTTTTGAATCGGTTTTTCCCTTGTATGAAATTTTTGCCCATGAAATGCTGGCAGAAGGCAACAAGGTAATGGTAAAAGCAGGATTCAGAGGTCGGCATGAAGGAGAATTCAATGGCATTCCACCCACTTATAAAATCGTAGAACTCACATCAGCGATCGTTTATGAGATCGAGAACAACAAGATCATCAGTCACTGGCTTGTAGCAGACCAGATGACGTTGATGGAACAGTTAGGAGTCATGAGCCCGGTTAGCTGATATGATCTGGATCAACCGGTCAAGTTCAGTACACATCCTGTCATAAATACTCATTCATTTATAGTAATTGCTCAATCTGGCTCTAATTCTGTATCCCGTGAAAGTAAATTAGTAAACGATTTTTTTCAACTGAAACCGGTACGTGAAAAAAATCCAGTGAAGCTGCATTCAGTAAAAGATTATGCAAAAGCAGTGTTGAAAAAAGAAGAAGCAGTTGCATAAAAAATAGTGCAAACCTTTAATTCGGCAAATAATTAGAATGATTGATTTACATCATCAATAAATGATTGGTCTTCTAATTGTTTTAAATTAACTTTAAAACACAAACCTGCCTGTGAGCTTTCCTGTTTAAAGATCATTCTCACATTTTCCATTTTATTCTCTGTTAGTATAGATGCAGTCAAGCTAAAGCGATAAAATGTTGTTCAATTAAACCAGGACGAAGCACCATGGAGCCACCCATCACTCTCTCAAACAAATGGACCTTTTCGCAAAAGATCTTACTACAAGTTGAATGGCTCCCCAGGGTCATTTACTTAGGGAAAATGGCAACCGAAGAAGAAAACAGAAACAACTAATCTTATAAAATAGAAACTATGAGAATCTTAGCTTCATTGCTGGCAATTTTTTGCACGCTGAATGTTACAGCACAAAGAACATATTCAGAGCTGGAAATAAAACGCCTCGCCGATCTTGGAAGACTTTGGGGCATGCTCCATTATTTTCATCCTAAAATGGCAACCGGAGAAATTGCCACCGACAGTTTGATATTAAGTCCAACTGCCAGTTTAATTGCTGATCCTTCCGCAGAAAACTTTGAACGATGTGTAAAGGATATGTTGAGCCGTTTAAATGATCCTTCCACTCAATTAATAAAAAAGCTTGTTCCAACCTCATCGCTTCTATTTACATCAGATCCCTATAAACCGGCCGTACATAAACTCCCTAATGATATATGGTATTTTGCGTTTCCCACTGCCGCTGCAAAATGGGATAATATAATTTCCCAGCAAGGTTTAATTCCTTCACAATGGGACAGTGCAAAAGCTATCATATTAGATTTACGTAACGCAAAAAACATATTGGAAGATGGTGTATGGGCATTTCAATATTATTTACCAGCTATTATTGCCAATCATCTTGGCGGGGTATCGCTGCCCTATGTCTATGAACGCAGCATTTATCATCAGGGTTTTCTGTCACAAAGCGATCGGAAGTTCAACTTAAGTGGATGGAAAATTTTTACACAGGGTGGATGGCCGGTATTAACGCCAAAGGGAAAACCATTCCAAAAGCCTTTATTGATCATTTTTAACACAGGAACAAACCTTGATCGTCCAATAGCCAATTTTATTCAATCATTGAAAGCTGCCGGACTTTGTAAAATTATTTTTGAAGGAAGCGAAGCAGAATATCCGGTAGGGAAGATGGTTACCGTTGACTTAACAGATTCACTATTTGTAAATCTCCGAGTAAGCGATTTTTTGATTAACGATAACCAATTCGTTCCTGTTCCTGATTGGCACATTGATCATGTTTCCGACACCAGTCTTTCTGGCACGTTTGTAAAAAGATGTGTGGAGTTATTATCCGAAAACAAAAATGATCTGTCAGCAGTAACAAGAGCGGGTCTGAGTATGCGATTTGTTCCTCCCATGCCAGGTCGTTATGTGCATGAACCGGTTCCCTTTGCCGAAAAAAGATTGTTTGCCCTTTATAACTGGTGGAATGCGATTCAATACTTTTATCCTTACAAGAAACTGATCGATCGCAACTGGAACAGCGTTCTCACTGAATATATACCAGAACTCTTAAATGCCACCGACACGCTTACTTACAATTTTGCATTAATGGGTATGGTTAGCGAAATAAACGATAGTCATGCAAATGTGGCAAGCTTTAATGGACCCACTCCATTTATACTGCAAGCTTATCGATATATGCCACCCCTGCAGGCTGCATTTATTGAAAATAAGATATTGATTATAAAAAAAGCAGCTGACAGTCTCCAGGATATG
>CBFGXP010000066.1:0-17535 GCA_965652775.1 uncultured bacterium | reverse complement strand
TTGCATCACGGTTAGGTCCTTTTTCTCTTTCAAATACACGAACACCATTTTGCCCCGCTGCAAAACCACAAGCCGCATGTCCTTTTCCATATGAGATTTCAGCTTCGGGAGGAAACACTATGACTCCTTTTGGATGCTCTGAATGTGTATCAGGCTTCACCCATAAAGCGATAGTGAAACTATTGGTCAGTTTTGGATAAACGTCATGTGTTGCTTCGGTAAAAGTTTTTGTTGAAATTATTTCGGAGCTGTTTTGAAAAACAGATGTATAAGACGGAAGGATCATTCTGTTTCGAAAAATAATGAACAACGAACCGGACGGATCAAGTTCAACCGGAATAAAGATCCGATCTCCCTTGATCTCATACAATGCAACTTCAAACACCTCTCCAGTTTCTGCATTCCATATTTCAGGCTTTTTATTATAGAATCGAAAATTGCAAACAATACTTTCTCCCCGGCGTAAATGATTACTGATAAAATAAATTTCTGCATCAGCTGTTTTCCGGTGTGTAAAATGAATGGCAGCATCTCTTTTTTTTGCCGTGAATTCAAAATCCGGTGTTATCTTATGAGTAGCCAGGATTTCAGCAAAAGGTTTGTTCCAGTAAATTTTGCCTTTGCCATGGGATCGTTCTTTTGTATTCATTCCATCCAGCGCTCCCCATAATTCCTTTGTGAGGTCATTGATACGTGATGCGTTTAATTCATCTTCCAGGCCAGGAACATTTGTTGGTTTTGAAGTAACGATCAAATTCATTCCCTTAAATACAAGGTCTTTAAGCTTACTCAATACCTGCAACGATATTTTTTTTACCGGTGCCATGATCATAATACTGTAACTCATGCCATCTGGTAATACAATCCTATTATTCTCAATTTTTATCCTGCTCACTAAAACTTCAGGTCCAATTACATCTCCGGCGAGGTTCCTTGGAGTTGGTGGATCTACATAATTAATATCAGGGATTCCGGAGGCAGGGTCTTCTCCTTTGAAATAACATATATCGCATACAGGCAATCCTTGTTGTAATAAAAATTGTGTGCGGGTAATATAATTGATCCATCCCTTTGACTGTTCTATCCAGGTAGAGTTCCTATCGAAATGAGTTCCGTAAGGTCCCATCGTCATACCGGGTAATCCACTTGTATACGGTTGATGAACGAAAACATGAAATACAAACCGGTTAATACCTAGCGAATAAATGTGGTCTCCCTGGTTCTTTAATGCATAAGGATATTCGGTCCAACGGGATGTTGAAGGCATACCCGTGAATGCTTCTGCTGCAACAATTCTTTTTCCATACCCATGAGCGATGGAAACAGCTTGTTTACAAACGTTCAACGTGCCCGGAACATAACGTGTCCAAAATTCAGCTAATGATGAGGCCGGCTGCTGACCCACCTGTAAACTATCAAATACTCCATCGCCGTTTGGCTGAGCAAATAATGCCAACTTATATTCTTTACAGCGTATCCTGAATTGTCCATAATAATTATCTGCAACAAGATCAGCATGTGTTTTTCTTATGTCCCATAAAAACTTCTCAGTATGCTCAGTGCTTTTTACAATACGGCCCGTTAATGCAGGAAGCCATGGAGTGATATCGTAGTTCCTTTTTTCTTTAAACTCTGCAGCAAAATTTAATGACCAGTTTTGCTTGCCAATCTCCCAGCTATCTATTAAAATCCCTTTAAGTGGATTAGAGATAAAGGGTTTTAGCTTACCGAATAACTTTTCCAGGAAGGTCCTGAAATAAAAATCAACTGCTCCTTTATTGAACTTATCGATCTCCAAACCATAGGCAGAACCTGGCGCCCCTGCCGTTTTTGTCCCGGTACAAGTATGACCAATGCGAAGAATTGTCCAATTACCAACGGGGGCATTCCACACCAAGCGGCCCTCCTCCAGCAGGTTCTTAGTTATGTTTATGACCGTTGACGGATCAATGATCAATTCATTTTTGATCTCCTGGTCATCCGGCAAAATTTCCTGGTCAGTAAAATTTATTTTAGCAGGCCATCCATTCAACCTGGGGCCAGCATGTAACTCAACACCGGATATCGAAGTATGCTGCTTTGTTGACAATCTGTAATATTTTGCCTTGACTGCAGGAAAGCTTTTTGTACCAGGTGCATCCATAAATCGCAATAAAGGCATATTGATGGTACAAACAAATTGAAATTGAATTCCATCAGCCGAGCTTTCCAAAAGAAATGTGGGTGGGCTATCATAGTTCCCTTCATAAATTTCAGTGGATTGCTCTTTTTGTCTTGATATTGTGATTGCTCTTGCTTCAAAAAGTTCGGTAAATTCTAATAACAAATTAGCTGGCTTGTCAGTCGTACCATTCAATTCGATCTTTGATCCGGGATCATTGTCCTGCAATAAATCTTTCCTGATCTCTTGTTCGTTCAAAAGAATTCGCACTATTTTATCCCTCATCAAACCTTTCTCTACAATCAACGACGGATAAGCAACTACAAAAGCATCTTTATAATAGTTTAGTTTTTTATAGGGCTGTGGAAGTTGAATATCAATTGAACCATTACTGCTCACCAGCATTTCTGACCAAACCAATTGTTGCATGCTCATTTCAGCTGAAACCCATGGGCCGCCGGTGCTTGAAAAACCGGGAGAGTTATGCAGAAATAATTCCAATCCTAATCGTTTTGCTTCGGCCATTGCATGTACCACCATCTCATCCCATTCCTTAGTTCCATAATCAACAGGACCTTTGGGAATTCCCGATCCGGTATTATAAATAAAGGCGCCTGCAAGTCCCATTTTTTTCATAGCCTGCAGATCGAGTGTAATGCCTTTTTTTGTGATGTGCCCATTCATCCACATCCAAAAGGCCTGTGGCCTGGCAGAGTTGGGGGGATTCAAAAAGCCATGGTCCAATTCGTTAACCGGAAAATCAAAAAACTCTGCCTCTTCAAAGGAAAGCCGTGGTAACACAATTAATCCTGTGGATGTTAGTATCGTATTTTTAAGTAAGGCCCGCCTGTCTAACATTATTGGTGAAGTAGTTGAACCTCTAAGTTAGCATCTATATTTTTCCGCAAGCGATTGCATGAACTTTAATTAAGTTGATTTAATAATTTCAAGTATAAATAACCGGCAATCGATGTTTGAGATGATCCTTAAAGAATTTGGAATTGGCGATGATGCAACCGTTGAACCGTTTGGAAGCGGTTTAATTAATCATACCTGGCACATAACTGATAATGGAAAGGATTATATACTACAGCGCATCAATCATAATGTATTCAAGAATCCTGGGGATATTGCTGCTAATATCCGTTTGATCTGCGAATATTTTAAAGATAAACACAAGGACTATTTCTTTGTTTGTCCCTGCAAAACTGTTTCCGGAGATGACATGCTTTTTATAAACGGTGAAGGTTATTTTCGACTTTTCCCTTTTATAACAAATTCTCATACCACGGACGTAGTTAATTCCCCATTCCAGGCTTTCGAAGCTGCAAAACAATTTGGCCGTTTTACAAACCTGTTATCCAAATTCCCGACGGGAAATTTAAAAATAACATTACCGGATTTCCATAATCTTCCCTTGAGATATTCTCAATTTGAAAAGGCAATAGAATACGGCAATAAAGAAAGAATAAAAGAAGCTGCAAAGTCCATTCAATTTCTAAAAGCGCAATATGATATTGTATCAATAAGCGGGCAGATCAGCAATGAAACCGATTTTAAAAAAAGAGTTACCCATCATGACAGTAAAATAAGCAATGTACTTTTTGATGCTGCTGATCGTGGACTTTGCGTAATTGACCTTGATACGGTAATGCCCGGTTATTTTATCAGCGATTTTGGAGACATGATGCGGACTTATCTTTCACCGGTAAGCGAGGAGGAAAAAGATCTCAGTAAGATTGAAATAAGAAATGACTACTTCAAGGCTATTGCGGACGGCTACCTTAGTGAAATGGGAAATCAATTGACCCTGGTCGAAAAACAACACTTAGTCTATTCGGGAAAATTTATGACCTATATGCAATCGCTTCGTTTTATGACGGATCACCTGAACAATGATATTTATTACGGCGCCAAATATGAGGGACATAATTTTTTGCGGGCAAATAACCAAATAGAATTGCTGAACAAAATAATTGAAAAAGAAAAGTTGTTGAAGGAGTTGCTCGGGCTCTAAACAGTGAGTAGACTGCAACCACGCAGATCACTTCCGTCCATTCTTCCTAATACTTCAAAACTACCATCGGGATATAATTTGCCAATATCATCTGTAGCAATAAACGAACAGCTATAAACATTTGCAAGGTCAATGATATTAATTGCACCCGTTATCGATGCAACGGTTTCAAACCGTGGCATCGATACAGCTAATGGATCTTCATCATCTCTTATCAGCACCTTCATCCATTGAGGGCATTTAAATATACCAGCTGTTTTTGAATAGGCCTGGGAAAGCAGCTCCGTCATGCCATATTCCGAGTGGATCTCATTTTTGCTAAATGCCTTCTTTAACTGTTCATGCACTTCCATTCTTGTCAATTCTTTTTTTCTACCTTTCATTCCACCGGTTTCCATTATTGTTGTATGCAATAGTTCCATGGGGAATTTCTCAGCAAAATCAAGCAATGCATAAGTGACACCAATTAATAAAGTTTTCTGTTTTTCTTTTTCAAGTGAAACTATCGATTCCTGCAACTCATCAAGATCATATAAATAAAAACCGCTTTTTGAATGCCCGCTTTTCTTTATGAAATGGTCCACCATATAGACCAGCGAAGAATTGGCTCTTTCTAGGTAGGAGGGCAACAATCCAAGGATACACCATTCATTTATTTTACCATAAATATCTTCAAACGCCCTTGTAAAACTCCCGATGTATAGCGAAAGATCTTTTACATGGTGATGGCTATTTGCCGTTTGGGTGGTCCCACTGCTCTCAAATATTTTTTCAGGATTAAACTTCCCGGTTTTTATTTTGTCTGTCTTAAAAAAGCTGATGGGCAGGAAGGGGATCTTTTCAATTTGAACAATCGCATCGGGTTTTATACCAAGGGCATCTACAAAAGACTTATAAACCGGGTTGGCACCGTATTGAAAATGGAAGATCTCCAAAGCCAGCTGCTCGAAGCCGCTTTCGTGTACTGAAAATATTTTATCGTGCCATTCACAGTTCATTGCAGGCGGGTATCGGTTTTAATCTTAAATTTGTTTACAATAAATTCACAATATGAGAACCAGGATAATGCTTGTTGTAATTATCGCTTTTGCGATAATTTCCTGCGGCAAAGATAAGTTTGAGACTGTACCGCAATTGAAGTTGATTTCAAGAAACACTGATATTGTTCCGATAAACGGCACATTGGTGCTGAGTATTGAGTACACAGATAAAGAAGGTGATGTTAGTGATTCGATTTTCGTGGTGCGACAAAGATTAAATATAAAAGGCCCTGTCCAGCTGGCTCCGAGCCCATATAACATCCCGGATTTTCCAAAAACTGCAAAAGGTGAATTTGAAATAAATCTTGCATACCAGTTTGGGCTTGTGTTTGGTTTACCTCCGATAGCGATACCCGGTACTATGCCCAGAAAAAATGAGATCGATACCTTACGATTGAAGATTGTTGCAAAAGATAATGAGGGAAATAAAAGTGATACGCTTGTGGTCGATAATGTTTATGTAACCCGCTGACAGGTTGAATAGCTTATTCAAAAAGATTTTTGATTTCTTCTTATTTACCAGCTTGTTTGTTTCATGCTGTGCGGTTGTAATGGTGTATCAAACCTATACGCTTATTATTAACAAACCCCTGAACTTTAATTTCGCTGCTTTTGTTTTCTTTTCTACCGTGTGCAGTTATAATTTTCACTGGGCTTTAACCCCAACTTCCGTTTCGCCATCGCATCGTTTACAATGGGATAAAAAACACAGGCGCTATCATTTGTTTTTCTCGATCATTGGCCTTATCGGTGCAACCGTATTCTTTTTCTATTTTAAAGAAAAATGGTTCTACATCGTGCCTTCTGCTCTTCTTACTTTTCTTTATTCAGCACCAAAGATCCCTCATCCTTACTTCCAGTTATTGAAAAGAGTCGCAATAGGTAAGACTATTTTCCTATCCGTTATTTGGGCCTATGTGACTTCTGCATTGCCCATATTAATAGAAGGTTCTTCGTCAGAAAAAGCTTTTTTATTTTGCATTGGCCAGTTCTTTTTTATTTATGCGATCTGTATCCTGTTTGATTTTCGCGACAAGGAAGATGATAAGGCAGATGGTATTCGCAGCATGATCACTTACTTTAACGAAAATGGTGTGAACGTTTTGTTTTTTATTTCAATTACGGTTTTTGTGCTCCTTACTCTCCTGCTGCAACAAACAGGGATCGCCTGGCCTAATATCCTCTTACTCATATTTCCTTCCCTCCTGCTCATTGGTTTGTTCAGCTATTCAAAAAGAAATTTTTCTGACTACCTGTATTATTTCGTATTGGATGGTCTTATGATGTTATCCGGATTGATATTGTGGATTGTGAACAGGTTTTAATTACTTTTGACCTTTTAAAATCATACTATGGCAAAAACTTCCGGTAGAAAATCAAGATCTCTTCTTACTGAATCATCTTTTTCGTTTTTTAAAAACTATATCAATAACGCTTCCCCTGTTGGTTTTGAGACCAGCGGTCAAAAATTGTGGCTCGAGTATATAAAACCGTTTGTCGATACAAACTTTACTGACCCCTATGGCACAGCTGTAGGTGTGGTAAATCCCAATTCATCGTTCAAGGTTGTGATGGAAGCACATGCTGATGAAATAAGCTGGTTTGTCAATTATGTTAATCCAGAAGGGCTTTTATATTTAAAAAGGAATGGCGGCGTAGATGTGCAGATCGCCCCGGCTCAACGGGTGATCATTCATGGTAAAAAAGGACCGGTAAAAGCTGTTTTTGGATGGCCTGCTATCCATACAAGATTGAATAATCCTGATCATAAAGAACCGCAGCCAAAACTTGACAATGTTTTTCTAGATTGCGGAGCAAGGAATAAAAAAGAAGTTGAACAGCTTGGCATACATATCGGCGCAGTAGTAACTTACCAGGATGGTTTTGATGAATTGTATAATGATTATTACATAGGCCGGGCATTTGACAACCGCGTTGGTGGTTTTATGATCGCAGAGGTAGCAAGACTGTTGAAACAGAACAATAAGAAATTACCGTATAGCTTATACGTTGTAAATGCTGTCCAGGAAGAGATCGGGCTACGTGGGGCGGAAATGATCGCAAGAAGAATAAAACCTGATATAGCAATCGTCACGGATGTAACACATGACACGACAACACCGATGATCAGTAAAATAGTTGAAGGAGAAATTGTATGTGGTAAAGGACCTTCACTTGCGTATGCGCCTGCAATACATAATAAACTTTTAGGTATTGTTGAAGAAGTTTGCAAAAAGAAAAATATTCCCGTACAATGGAGGGCATTAAGCCGCAGTACAGGAACCGATACTGATTCTTTTGCTTATTCAAATGATGGCTGCCCCTCGGTATTGATATCAATTCCCCTGCGATATATGCACACTACAGTAGAAATGTTACATAAGGATGATATTGAAAACACGATAAAACTGATGTATGAAACTTTACTGACACTGACGCCAAAAACCAATCTTAGTTATTTCTAAATGGACATTACTCTTTTATACGTCGACCCTGGCAGCGGAAGCTATCTTGTGCAGATCATTATTGCTGCCATATTGGGTTTAGTGTTCTACTTTAAATCTATTTGGTGGAAAATAAAAACCTTCTTCACCAGGTCAAAGAAAAAAAAATCTTCCCTAAATGACCAGTAAATGACTGGCTACTATCAACATCCGGCATCATTCAGAGACCCCTCGGGCTTTGTATTCCATTTTAATGGAAAATATTACAGGCAGGTAAACAAATCTTATGCTGAGCCCTATGATCGATTGATGCGTTCAGGTCTTTATGATATGTTAACAGGTCAACAGTATTTATTGCCACATACAGAAATAAAAGAAAACATTGCGGGCGTTGAAGACTGGCATATGACATTGCTACCTGAACAACTTTCGTTTATCAGCTACCCTTATGAATGGTGTTTTGAACAATTGAAAGATGCAGCGCTGCTAACGTTAAAGATCGTGAAAATCGCGGTTGATAACGGGATGATATTAAAAGATGCTACTCCATTTAATGTTCAATTCCCTAATGGCAAACCTATTTTTATAGACACCCTTTCCTTTCAAAATTATGACGAATCGGTTCCCTGGATCGCTTACCGGCAATTTTGTGAACTATTTCTTTTCCCCCTATGGTTATCACATTATCATAAAATGAATTTCCAGCAGATGCTGAATGTTTATCCAGATGGCATTCCTGCACAGGTAGCCGCAAAATTGCTGCCGGCCAAAAGCAGGCTCAATAGCGGTGTATGGTTGCATTTATTCCTTCAAACCATGATAAAAAAACAAAAGACTGATACCATAAATACATTTGCTTTTTCCAAAAAAAAGTTATTTAATCTTCTGACCCACCTTGAAAATATCATAAAAAAACTCGATAACACCGGTAAAACAACGTGGAGTAACTATTATACTGAAGGCATTGACGAGCCAGCATATCTCGATGAAAAGAAAAAAATAATACACCGCTTGCTGACCGAAATTGACGGCAAAAAAATAATTGATCTTGGAGCAAATAATGGCGAGTTTTCACTTTTAGCAGTGGAAAAAAGATTTACTGTTATAGCCGCTGACAGTGATGAACAAGCGATTAATGACTTGTATAAAAAAACAAAGAAAGACGGCATATCAAACGTTCTTCCTTTGTTTGTTGATATCACGAATCCTTCGGGTGCCACCGGGTTCGCAAATAAAGAAAGGATGTCAATCACTGAACGGCTAAAAGGCGATGCCTTAATGGCACTAGCACTTATTCACCACTTGTCAATAGGAAAAAATATTCCGATGCAAATGTTAGCAAAAAATTTTAGTGAATTGGCACCACAACTAATTGTTGAATTCATACCTAAGGAGGACAAAAAAACGCAACTATTATTAGAGCATAAGAAAGATATCTTTCCCACATATACTAAAGAACATTTTGAACATTGCTTTCAGCAATACTTTATGATCATATCTCAATACCAGGTGGGTAATACAAGCCGTTTTATTTATCTAATGAAAAAAAGTAAATAATTAATATGACAAGATTGCTGAAACAATTTCCTCTTTTCCTTCTGCTTCTCCCCTTGTTTGTTGTTGTCCATATAGAAAGAGATCTGCCCGGGCTAATAGATTATGCGCTACTTTACGATCAACTGTTTTTTCTTTTTTTGGCTCCCCTCCTCTTCTTTTTTATCTGTTACGTTTTTTCAAGATCAATGAAAAAAGCGGCGTTACAAACATTTGCCATTTTGATTTTCTTTTACTTTTTTGGAGAAATTAAAAACTCCATCGGCAAAACAACTTCGATCTACTTTTTGCAAAGCTATTCCTTCCTGGTTCCATTGTTTGCTTTACCACTGTTTTTTATTCTTTATAAAATAAGCAAGAGCAGGTCTCCATTTAATAGGCATTTTTTTATACTTAACATAGGCTTGCTATTATTTATTATCGCGGATATTTTTATCTTATTTATTAATGCTAAAAAAAATGACGACTCGATTGCAAAACTGGAGGCAGATTATACACCTTGCGACAGTTGCGCTAAACCCGATATCTACTATATCATTCTTGATTCTTATGCCTCTACATCAATGATGGAACAGGATTTCAATTTTTCAAATGAAGCGATGGAAAATGCTTTAAAGCAAAAGGGGTTTCACATCATTCCTGCTTCGCGCAGCAATTACAATATGACAATATTTTCAGTGGCGAGTGTATTCAACCTCGATTACCTGCCCGAACTGGATACTACAAGAACTCTTTATTTGCGGGATCTGCTTCCGGCAACGAAAAGAATTTATGATAATTCCCTTATAACATTACTTAAAAAAGAAAACTACCAGGTTTTTAATCATTCCATATTCAACATGCGCAATCACCCTGCAACCACACCTGTCTTTGATATATGGGACTTACGTGGTCTTTATCGCCAATATAATTTTTTTTTCAAAGCCTTTAGTGAAATGAGTTACCATCTGCCAACCCGCCTTCGGTATTTTTTTAATGACGATGAAGTTGTTGTCCTGGGCCGTGAACGTGACCGGCTTGATTCTGCTATTATGCAAAATATTGTAACAACTTCGGCACTTGCTACTGACGGACCAAAATTTGTATATGCTCATTTTTCAAAACCACATGCGCCGTATACATTTGATTCAACGGGACAGTCTCTTCCTCCTTATCCTGTATGGCCACCACATATACAATGGAAAAATCATTATATCCAACAAATTGTTTATATGAACAATGCAATAGAAAAAATAGTAGATACCATTCTAGCCAACGCAAAAAGAGAAACCGTTATCATTATACAGGGAGATCACGGATTTAGGTTCTTCGATGAACAATATAATGCAAAAGAATTCCCCAATTTTAATGCAGTGTATTTTTCTAACCGTGAGTATTCACTTTTTAATGACTCAACAACCAATGTAAACACTTTCCGGATCGTTTGTAACACGTTCTTAAAAAAGAAGTATCCTTTGTTGGAAAACCGCACCTACTTCTTAAGATTCAAGTTGATGTAGTCACTTATTAATTTGCGATCGATCTTTTTCTTCTTTACGGACACAGTCAAAAACAATGTTGAAGGCAACATCTTTGAGGTAAAGTACCTTTTCATCGATACCAAAATAACTAACTCTCTGTTCAATAAGTTTAACGAACCAACTTTCAATCTCGTTATCCGGACAGGCTGTTAATGCAGTATCCAGTATTGTTAGTTTTATCGTCGGTCCTTTAATGATGTATTTGCCAGATAATTTATTACACCCGACATATGCAGCGAACAATGTGTCCTCAAAAAATTCCAGGTACGCCTGGGACAACGAATCAGGAACCGCTTTTGCCTGGCGGCGCATTACATTGATCATCCACTTGCCTTTAAATTTGGGATTCAGATCAGGCATAACGAAGCCGATCTCCGTCTCGTAAAAAACAACAGAATCCTTTCGAAGGGTATCACCCACTATTTCAAAAACTTTGGGGCTTTTTTCTTCCACCTTAGGTTTCTTATTCTTTGATCTCTGCCCAACGGCGGAAGATTGAAAAATAAGAAGTGACAGGGATATGATGAATAAAAATCTCATTGCAAAATTTAAAAGTATAGGAACTGTCTCAACGGAGGGAAACGTAAATTTATTCAATAATTACCATCTCACCATCCAATTCTTTCGCCAAATTTACCTAACCCAAAATGTTCATTTAATTGAAGGTTCAGCCCTAATTGGTTATATCCTGTATTATTCTGATAATGACTCCTGGCGTAGCGGACCTGGAGTTTTTTTACCACCAACCCTACTCCTAACGAAAACCCATTAAGACCATTAGTTGTGTTGGTGATATTCAATTCCTGTCTTCTCAGGTGGTTATAACCAACGGTAATTTCAATCTGCTGAACGGGAAAAATTTGTGCCGCAAAGACAAAATGCCTGAACAACTTGTCAAAAGTATATTTGCCGTCAGTATTTGTACCAAAACTGTTTTCGTTGTTAAACACAGTATCATTATACCGGGTATCAAAATGATGCAAATGCTGAGCAGTAAAAGAAAAAGATAATGGTGCGTTTTTTAATTTTTTAGTAATGCCTGCCTGCAGATCAAACGGCAAATCATCGGCCTCAGTTCCTGCATATTTTTTTAATTGGAATCCCATATTCTTTGCAATAATAGATGCAGAAAAAAGATTTGCGGTGTCCGTATAAAGAACGCCAACGTCCATAGCGATGCCATTGGAACGATAAACACCATAATTGGAAGAAATAAATTTGAAGCTGGCTCCATAATTCCATTTTTGCAAATAGCTACGCGAAGCTGAAACCTGCATCACCCAATCGGTTGGTGTGAGAAGACCAACTACATTTCCTGAAGGGTCAGTTTCAGAGATCTTTCCATAATCCAAATAGGTAAGCCCCCATCCGAAATTCGTCTTCAGCTTGTCATGCCGGTATGCAAAAGATAAATGATATGCATTGATGTCGGCATAGAAACTGTTAAATACAGCATTCATTTGGGTATGCATTTCTTTTTTAAGTAAGGCCGGGTTATTAAATGCCAGCCCAACATCATTTGATGTTACCGAGACATTTACTCCACCTAAAGCCGTAAGCTGAGGAGTATTGGGAAGCTTTAGAAAATTGAACACTGAGCTGCCTCCAATTGTTTGCGCAGGCACGGATAAAGAAAATAGAGCGGATAATATTATAATGATAGGTCGCAAACGGCTAAGTTGAGAAAACTTCGGCAGAGTTCGACACCATGTTTAAAAAAGAAATCCCCCTCAGCATCCCGGGGGAATTCTTTTTTGAAACCCTTAAAACAACCAACGTGGAAAATTCGTACATAATCTAATAACACAAATCCCAGTCAAGGTTGCCTGTTGTAAAAAATATTTTTATTCTAAAGCATGGTCAAGCACCTGGCTCATGTTTTTAACATAGCGGAATTTTAAGCCCTTTATAAAGTCGGGATCAATTTCTTCTACGTCCTTTTCATTTTGCCAGCAAAGGATCACTTCTTTGATGCCGGCACGTTTTGCAGCAAGTACTTTCTCCTTTATACCTCCAACCGGCAATACTTGTCCCCGAAGCGTTATTTCACCAGTCATTGCCACAAAAGGTTTTACTCTTTTTGATGTAAATGCGGAAGAAAGAGAGGTCATCATTGTAATACCGGCACTGGGGCCATCCTTTGGCACTGCACCTTCCGGCACATGTATGTGTATATTCCTTTTTTCAAAAAGTTTATGATCAATGCCATACTTTTTTGCATTGGCCTGTAAATAACTAAGCGCCGTACTTGCACTTTCTTTCATCACATTGCCAAGATTACCTGTGATCTTTAATTCACCCTTTCCATCACTTAAACTCGTTTCAATAAACAGGATGTCGCCGCCAACATATGTCCACGCAAGGCCAACGGCAACGCCCGGCATATTTACCGATTTATACAAGTCATTACTATATTTTGGTTTACCAAGTATGCGTTCAACATCATTGCCTGAAATATTTGCTCTTACTTTTTCATTCAATGCAAGTTCCTTTGCCTGGTTACGCATAATAGATGCGATATGCCTGTCTAATTCACGAACACCACTCTCCCTTGTGTATTCCTGGATCATTTTTTCAATCACTTTATCATTGATGGTAAAATTTGTGGTCTTTAAACCATGTGCCTCTTTTTGTTTTGGGATTAAATGTCGCTTCGCAATTTCCAGTTTCTCTTCAACGGCGTATCCGCCAAGATCTATTATTTCAAGCCTGTCACGTAATGCCGGTTGAATATTCTGAAGGTTATTGGCAGTTGCAATAAAAAGAACCTTGCTCAGATCATATTCCAGTTCGAGATAGTTATCATAAAATGTATTGTTCTGCTCGGGATCAAGCACTTCCAACAAGGCAGAAGAAGGATCTCCACGAAAATCATTACCCACTTTATCGATCTCATCAAGAATCATTACAGGGTTTGATGTTTTTGCTTTGCGGATCGATTGAAGGATCCGACCCGGCATTGCGCCGATATATGTTTTACGATGTCCCCTTATTTCGCTTTCATCATGTAAGCCTCCGAGACTTTGTCGCACATACTTTCTGCCGATCGCATTGGCAATACTTTTACCAAGTGAGGTTTTTCCAATGCCCGGAGGCCCGACAAAGCAAAGGATCGGGCTTTTCATATCTCCTTTCAATTTCAAGACAGCGAGATACTCAAGAATTCTTTCTTTAATTTTTTCCATCCCATAATGATCGTTATCAAGCACCTTCTTTGCTTTCTTCAGATCATATTTATCTGCAGTATATTCTTCCCAGGGAAGATCAAGCATCAGGTCGAGATGATTATACACAACGGAATAATCAGGTGTGGTCGGATGCATGCGTTCAAGCTTCTCAATTCCTTTTTGAAACATTTCTCTCGCAGCTGTTGTCCATTTTTTAGCATCAGCTTTCTTTTGCATCTCTTTAATCTCCCGGTCATTTGAATCGCCACCAAGTTCTTCTTTGATGCTTTTCATTTGCTGCTGCAGGAAATAATCCCGTTGCTGTTTCTCCAGTTCCGTTTTTGTTTTTGTGGTTACTTTATTCTTTAATTCAGCAAACTGAAGCTCACGCTGGAGCATTTTCATCAGCATATCCGCCCTATCCCTGATATTATTTGTTTCGAGTAGTTGTTGCTTTTCTTTAAGATCAGCGCTAAGGTTGCTTGAAACAAAATGAATAAGAAATGAAGGGTTTTCAATATTGCGCAATATAATAGCAGCCTCTGCAGGAATATTGGGTGATAGCTGAATAATATCTGCTGCCGTTTCCTTTATATTGGAAACATAGGCGGCAAAATCCTCGTCTGTTGGAGATTCTTCGTCTTTTATAATTTCAATACTTGCTTTAAAATAAGGATCATCCGAAAGAATATTCTTTATCTTAAACCGGTTTCTCCCCTGTATTATCACCGTCGTGCCCCCGTCAGGCATTTTTATCAATTTTACAATTCTTGCGACCGTACCGACATTTTCTATATCAAGTAACCCAGGGTCTTCAATGTTACTGTCTTTTTGCGCCACTACCCCGATCAATTTGTCAGCTTTATAAGCGTCATTGACCGCCTTTATACTTTTATCCCGACCTACGGTAATTGGAAGCACTACTCCCGGGAAAAGTACAGTATTGCGAAGTGGAATTACAGGTAATTGATCCGGAATATCAGTCCCATCGCCGGTTTCGCCGTCACTCTCATTTAATGGAATTATCGGGATAAAATCCATTTCATCTTCGGTACGCTGGAAAAAATTAGACTCTTTCATTAGTTGATCTTCGTTTTGACAACCTGACACTCAATTGGTCAGGGGGCTAAATATACATAGCCAAAGCATAGTTGTCAAGTATTGTACCACTGATTATCACGGATTGATTGGATTTGATTTGGATTGCACGGATTTACAGAGAAATTGCTGATAGAAGTTCTGTGAAATCCTTGTCAATCCCCAAGATCCGGATTGATTGGATTTAATTTTGATTGCTCGGATTTACAGAGAAATTTCTGATAGAATGTCCGTGAAATCCTTTTCAATCCCTAAATCCGTGATAAAAAAAAATCCCCTCCGACAGATCCGGAGGGGGATTAGCTTCACGAGATATATGATTTTAGAGAGATAATCCTACTGATAATTGTACTACCTGGCTTTGCCATTTGTCTTTGTCATCAATGTCATTGATATTGGCAAGGCCGATAACATACCGCCCCGAAACATAAATCTTAGCTATCCTGATTTGTGCACCGCCAATCATTGCAAAATCTCCTTTCTTAAAAGCATCACCACCATTTTGTAAAATGGATCTGTTTTGATCCATCATTATGCTGAATGCGGGACCGGCCTGCAAATAAAGAGGACCCAGCAATCGATAATTTAACAAGATTGGAATAGTAAGATAATTCAGCTTAACACGGCTTTGTTCTGAAGTAATGATATTCTCATAGATGGATTTGAAACTACTGTCGAGGGTCGTGGAATACTGATTGAATAAAACTTCAGGTTGAAGAGTAAGTTTTCCGTCTTTTGTGAGACCGATCTCGGCGAAACCACCGAGGTGATAATTATACCTGAATTCATCCTGGAAAGATTTTCCATCAACTTTTACAAGATTGGCGCCAGCTTTAGCACCAAGGCGGAATTGAGCCGATGCACCCTGCATTGTAAGCAATGCAATGGCGAGGATAGCGAGTTTTGTTTTCATGCTGAGATTTTTTTTGTTTGGTGTGTAAAACTTCAACTATAATGCCACCGGGAGTTTTAGTGCTGTTAAAATCTTTAAAATACAATGCTTTAACTATTAAGATGAAATCTTATTGCATGTAAATTGATAACAAAATGTAAAAGTATCAGAATATCATTCCAAGATTAAATGAAAACAAGGTGCTGAAATTATCTTCGGTAGTTGGGAAATAATAATCAAAAACAAGTTGAGGTTGAATAAAAAACTTACCAATGGAGTATTCTCCTCTTAAGAACATGGTAAGCGAAAGCGGTTGGAATTTTAGCTGGTCGTCGAGGTAAACATTTTCCGAATTATATAAAACATTTGCTCCGGTCCGGAGAATAGTAGCGTAAGTATTCGCTGATTGGTTGAATCCAAATTTCTGCGTACCACTAATGAATGAAACCTGCGGCGTCAGCCTGAAATGATCCTTATATGAAAAGATCCCCAGCCAGTAAAAATCATGACGCATTGAAGTAATAACAGAAAAATCGCTTATCGATTCTTTTGAATTAATTCTTGTAATACCACTTCTGCGCAAACGAAGATCCTGGATCAACTCTTCCCTTTCCATATAGTCTGTCCGACTTCCCCAACCGTAGCTCAATGCAATAGATGGCTTTATCCATGACTTGCGATAAGTAAAGTAGCCGTAGACTTCGTTTTGCAATGGCGTAGTATAAAACGGCAACGAATCTTTTGTAAAAAATCTTGTATAAGTAAGGCCAGTTGCAAAATTTCTGTTTTCGAGATAATCATAGCCAGGACTTATTCCAAACTGGTAAAAATTTGGTTTATCCTCATGGATAATGATATTGCCGGCAGCCATTACGCTGAAGCCACCTTTATGAAAAAATCCCAACGTAGGTGTGTAGGTAAAGGCTCTTCTTGTTTCAAGAAATACATTTGATTTATTGGTATAGTTAAAAAAGCCCCTGCCAATTGCAAGACTGCCTAAAAGATAACTATGCGGTGCTGATATAGAATCAAGAAACATTTCCATGTCTTGTAACAACATATCATAATCAATTGTGGAATCGATCACCCAATCACTTGACTTTTGTTTTTTACTTGTGCTGTCTGAAGATGAAACCTGGGAAAATAAACAGATGCCCAATAACAATAGGGGAAGTATGGTGATGATCTTTTTCATCATACTGCAGTGGCGTTCTCGCATTCTTTTGATATGGACAACTAAATTCAAAGGCTGTGACTTATAAATACTTAGATAGTTTAAAATCTTTCTTGACAGACTTAAAAACGCAGTTCCGGGCTGCTTTATTTAGTTTTTTCGCCGAAATATTCATCAAACCAGCTCGATTACCGTGATTTCAGGAAGAATTCCCACCCTTCCCGGGTAGGCAAGAAAGCCGAAACCACGGTTTATATACAATTGTTGCTTTCCAACGGCATAATGTCCCGCCCATTGCTTATACACATATTGAACCGGGCTCCATTTGAACCCTGGTATTTCCACCCCAAACTGAAATCCATGAGTGTGCCCGGAAAGCATCAGGTCAATGCCGGGGAAATTGGTTATTACTTCAGCATCCCAATGTGATGGATCGTGACTCATCAGGATCTTAAAATGTGAGTCGTC